>PLEQ01000308.1:10502-11364 GCA_003136475.1 Deltaproteobacteria bacterium | reverse complement strand
GTCATGGCCACACTCGGTCTTGGCTTGTCTTTTCAAGCGCTGGGCGAGTTGAAGGAAGCTTTGAAGTGGATCCGCCAAGCAACGCTTTTAAACTCCGAAGATCTGACAGCCCTCTACAGTCTTATCAAACTTGCTTACGAACTCGATCGTTTCACGGAAGCCGAAGCTGCCCTGCGCAATTATTTGAAATTGCATCCGCGTAATTACAATTTACTCTATTCTTTGGCGGGAGTTTTGCTTAAGCAGAACAAGTTTTCTGAGACGCTCGAAATTACGAACCTAATCATCGATGCCAATCCGCTTGATCAGCGATCTTTAAATTTACAGAAAGTTGCGAAGAACGAGTTGACGAAGAGCCAGCAAGCATCGCTTGCTTAAATTTCAAAACTTAGCTGGAGTCAAACCTGTGCTTCGAAAATTAGTCTTGAAAAATAGAGAGATTCCTATTCCGGTTCCCATTCAGACGTTGGGGGATGCTGTTCAATGGATTGAAGAGACACTCTTAAAGAAAGATGCGATCGTGACGAGTGTTGTTCTTGAAGAACGGGAATTGATCAACGAGCTTTACCGTAAGTCGGTCAAGGAAACAGAATTGCACGCAAACTCGCGCTTGCAAATTAAGATCGACACTCCCAAAGACCTGTCTATTCAATCGCTCGATGTGGTTTGTGATTTGGCCTATGCCATAGCTAGTCGCTTGAAACGACTGGCGGTCGATTGCTGGCAAGATCTTCATCAAAAGCCTAAGAGTGATCTCGAAGAAATTCATGCGGATGTCCAACTCTTGTTGGATTTAATCGCCCACATCAACGGTCTTGTGGATGGCACCCATTCCTACTTGGGGCCGATCAATGGCCTTGGG
>PLEQ01000308.1:0-10485 GCA_003136475.1 Deltaproteobacteria bacterium | reverse complement strand
TTACCCTTAGCAACGGAAGCTAAAGGCAGTTAAGTTCTTTCTCCCTTCAGGAATTCACTTGAGCAAGGTGATCTAGCAATTCTAGCACCCATATTTCTATGGATTAGACTTTTATGGCGCTAAAATTTATCGTTTTGGGTTTCCTATTTGTTAGCTTTTCGGGTTTAAGTCGTCAAAATATAGAAAAATTCTCTCCACTGGATCTCGAAAAAAAAGCTGAAGGTGAAGGTTTCGGCTATAAAGCAGCCAACCTATTCCTATTGAAAAGTCTTTTAGAAGATCGAACCTTATCGCAGCTTATAAAACNNAGGTTCCCAACTTTGTAGGGATTACGAGCCAAGAGGTCAAAGACTTGCTTGAGTTGCGCAAGCTTCATTTAGATAGCGAATGGTTGAAGATCCTTGAAAAGCATGCCAAAGATCTCGACATCGAACAGGTGCTTAAGGAAAAAGCTCTGCCTATAACTTTCATCAATGCCTGCGAAATTTTGTCGCAAGACATTGAAGCGGCTTTTAATTTTCTTGCAGATCACACGGATCTAGTAAGCATAGTAAAGCTTCGCCAGTTTCTTGCGCACGCCACCGCTCACGAGTTTCTCACTTGTTGGCACGCAATCCTAAGGGACTCCGAAATTGNNGTGGAAAGAGCCAAGACTGCGATTCCTCGCTCGCGCTCGGAATGACAAAGCTTCTTTTTGGATAGGCCCTTAGATGGTCCTTAGTTTGTGAAGAGGCCACCGTTCACATGCAGTGTGGATCCTGTGATATAGGAAGCTTTATCTGAGGCCAGGAAGCTGACAGCTTCTGCAACTTCTTCAGCGGTTCCGAGTCTTTTCAATGGAATTTTGCTTAGAAAAACGTCTTTCACATCCCCGCTTAAGTCAGAGGTCATGTCGGTTGCAATAAAACCCGGAGCGACGCAATTGCAGCGAATACCAAAGCCTGCGAGGTCGAGAGCCATAGACTTGGTGAGGCCCGTAACAGCGCTTTTCGTTGCCGAATACATGGTTTGGCCAGCATTGCCGGTGTAAGCGACTATAGAAGTTAGATTGATGATAGACCCACCTTTTTGCTTGATCATAAGACGGGAGACATACTTGGAGAGGAGGAAGACGGGTCGGAGGTTGGTATCCATAAGTTTTGTAAAGTCTTCCGGTTTAGCGAAGCTGATGACCTGGTCAATAGCAACGCCAGCATTGTTGACGAGAACATCGATGCGTCCGAAGTGGCTTTTAACACTGTTGATGAGTGCGTTAGAGGATTCTTCCTTGCTTAAGTCAAAGCGGAAAGTTTTGGCGTCGGGTATTTCTTCACAAATTTTATTGGCTTTTTCCTCACTCTGGACATAGTGCAAGGCAATTTGAAAACCTTCGCGTGCTAAGGCTTTGACGCAGGCAGCGCCGATTCCTCGCGAACCACCGGTGATGAGAGCGACTTTTTGCATAGTTCCGACCTTTCTGAAGATGGGGAAAGGAAAAAGTCTCCAATGATAATATAATGGTAGAGTCAAAACAATCAATATTCAGGAATCCGTGCGATGTTCATGCGAAATGCTTTCATGGTCCTTTGCTCTTTTCAGTTGGGAGGCTTGGCATCAGCTGCTCAGGTTTCCGTTAAGAAACTGAAAGCGGTCAGCGTCAACGCTGCTCTCGATACCATTGAGCCTTCGGTTGCCTCTTTCCTTGTGGAGAAAGAGCAACTTTTGGTTTTTCCGACAGGCCGCGGCTTTTTTTTGACGGTGCCTTTTCATCCGCAAGGACAAAAAAAAATCGAACGTTTCGAGACTCAGTTGAGTCAGAGACGCGTCTCGAGTGATTTGAAATTTAATGCTACGCGATCCTTCCCGCTTGGCATCGCGCGTGGCTTCTTGTTTTTTGACAGCTTGGAAAATCAAATGGTGCATCTTTCGAAGGCGTTCAAGGTGATCAGTCCGGAACGTAGTGTTGTTTACGATCTGATCAAACCTGCTGCGGATCGTGGCGGTGAACCGACCTGGGTTGAGGTTCAAAAATTACAGGGGCGTTTCGCAAGCAATTATCTAGCACACCAAGGCGAAAAGTTTTCCGGAATTAGCCCGGTGCCTGGGGTATGGGTGCAAGATCAGTTTAGGCGGAGTGGGAGGTCTAAGAAGTCTGAGCAGCATACTTTTTTAGTGCTCTCGAGAATTCATGGCTTTCTACTGAATTTGCTGACGTGCACGGAGGAATCCCCCTCGCAGTGTGTTTTAGAACGCGCCTGCTCGGTGCGTGGTCTGCCCAGTGATTTCCAACCACGGGGGCTCACGTTGGCAAAGGATATGAGACTTGTTTTTATCGGAGACGATCTAAAAAACCGCATCGCAGTTTTGAAATTCCACAGCTGCTTTGATGTTGCCTATGCCGAGTTAATTGAAATCCCTGCCCAAGTTAAGCAGCTAACCGATATTCAAGTCGACGACGACGGACGGCTTTGGGTTAGTAGTCGACGACCCGATGATTATTTTAACGCGTCGATTTTTATGTGGGAAGCGAAAGAGTGGTAGCGCTGAGAATTCGGACAAGTATTCCAGTCGCCTTCCCTAGGACGCGTTAGCAGATATTCAGCCGTGGCTTTTTGAGGAGCTTTCGGTATCCTATTATCTTTTTTGATAGGTGGAGTCAAGCTTCGGCCGGCAAGTTCCCATCAAATCCGATTAGAATTCGGCACCAACATTGAAGTCGAGTTGATATTTTTGAAGCCAGAAGCTCCGATCCTTAGCTCGTTCATAGCAGATACTGTACAGCTGGCAATCTAGGCTGACGGGTTCTCGCAATGGCCAGCCGACAGAAGCGTTTACGGCTCCGATTGGAGTCAGCAAACTGACTGAAAAACCTGCAGATTGATAGTTTTTGGTCAAAATATAGTTAGGATTCGAAAGGAGATCCGCAAAATTATAATTGAAGTTGTCTTCCACACTTCGACTTACTGCGAGGGTGTCTGAGGACTCAAATGTCTGGCTGAATTTACGCAACTCGTCAGCGGTAAAGAATGAATTGCCAGCGTCCCAGAACAGCGATATGGCAAAGAGTTCAGGCGTAATTTGTTTGCGTAATTCGGCTTTGATGATGAAGAGATTGGTGCCACCGAGTGGGGGTTCCTGACTGCTGTCGACNNCGTTGCTACCGCCAGCCAGCAAGCGCAGGTTGGCTGGAAGAACATCGACGGATTCAGCATCTGCGTCTTCACGTCGAACGTTTTGGTAAGCGGTTAGGTTGAAGCCGAGCGCGACGGCAAAATTTCGGGCAATGCCTTTGTAGAAACTGCTTGTGACATGCCATTTGAAGTAGCGGTACTGACTAAAAAATTCGTAGCGTGCCCAGCTGAGTTCCGTATTCAATAAGAAACCGCTGGTGGGGAACGAGAGATTATTCCGTTTATCCAGAGGATAGCGCACGCCGAGCGCAGCGACTCTTGAAAAGCCCGTTGTCGTCAAACTGTCTGCCTGTGCCGGAGTGCCTTCGTCGTTCAGCAGTTGGTAGCGGTAGAAGGGCGTGATGGTGCTCGGCCCGAAAAGACCTGGTCGGAAATTATGGCTGAGAGNNCGAGTCGCTAATTTTCCAAATATCATCAGCAATCGCTTGATGGTAAATCGATACGTTGCCGTTCCAAGGCCATTCGAAAATATAGGGTTCGGTGTAGGTGGCACCAATTTTTCGGCCGAGGAGGGTTTCGCCGGAGGTCTGTTGGTCATCGGCTACGATCGAAGTTTGTTGGCGTTCCTCACTGAGAGCTGCTCTTAGACTGATGCGTCGGCCTTCGCCCCCTAAGTTGCCATAGGAAATTTCACCCGCGTACTGAAGACCCCGCACGAGGTTATAACCTGGCCCAAACTTCAGGCGTCCGGCATCCCCTTCACGCAACACGATCGTCAAATCCACTTCATGGGCACTGGGAGAGATCCAGTCTGCACGTTCAATAGAGACCGCGCTGAAGATGCCGAGACTGAGCAGAGCTGTCCGGCTTTGATTGATCAGTGTCTGATTGTAAACATCCCCTTGCTTGAACTGTAATTCACGTCGCACAACCCGTTGATCGGTACCCACCAAACCTTTGATGGAGATGATACCGATGTGAACCAAGGCTCCTTCACGGATATCTATGATGATTTCGGTGGCGATGTTGTCCTCCGTGTCGACACTGGCTTTGATGGAAATTTCGGTGTGCGCTTCGATATAGCCTTTTTCAAAATATTTTTCTCGAATCTTATATTCAAGTTGAGAAATATCATCTTGGCGAACAGGATCCCCAGATTTTGTGGGTAGTAAAGCAAGAATATCCGCAAGTGGTAGGTTTTTGTTTCCACTCACCTTGACCTGAGTGAGTCTGTGCTGCTTACCCTCGTTGATCGAAGTGTGAAGGACTGCGAGTTTAGCTTTGGGAGGAAATTCCAAATACGCGCGTAGGATTTTAACATCCCAAAATCCCTTGGACTGATAGAAATTGATAAGATCTTTTTTGGTCTGATCCAAAGTTTTAGAATCACTGAATGAAAAAAGATCAGAAAGGCCAGTATTTAGGATAGCGTCTTTGATTTCGTTGGTAGAAATCGCGCGATTGCCGTCAATCACCAAATCCGTAATTTGATATTTGTCACCTGGCGTAACGTAAAAGAGATAGGTGGTGAAGCCCTCATCATCGATTTGGCGGAACGGTCCTCGGATTTGTACGAACTCATAACCACGACCCTTAAAATATTCGATCGCCTGAATTTTGGCTTCCCGCGGGTCAGGGAAATTTTTCTTTAAATAGAGAAGAGTTTCATCATCGAGAGCACTGGTAACGAAGAGATGGGAGTCTTCGATAAATTCGAAATTAACGCGTTTGCCGATCGTGCCACCGAGCGTGAGTTGGAGTGTTGTGTAGTCTGGTGAATAGTTAACTTTTGTGATTTCAATCACCGAGTTTTGGTAGCCTTCGGCGATAAGATCGCGTTCGAAATTCTCGATCCCCTCGTGGATCCGTTCCAAATTGCTCACATCGCCGGGTTTGACCTTGAATTCAACATCGGGTGGAAATTTTATGGCGCTGTTGATTTTACTCAGAACACAAGGCTTGCCGAGCCCAATGAGAATGTCGTATTCGATGAAATCATGGGAAGAGGAGCTTTTTAACTGGGCTGTGGCGTGCGGATAGCCGACCGTTGCCAAATAGTCGAGCAACTCGGCGATTATCGCATGCCGTGAAAATTGCGAGTCGGCATTGCTCGTATACTTATTTCTAATTTTGTCGATTTGGATTTTATCACGTAGCCCTGTCTTAATAGTGATGTCGCGAATAATACGCGCATGCCGGGTCAACCATTGCAATCTGCCACTGTCATCGACGACGAGTTCGAGTTGGCCAAACTGCTCAAGCTTATCGATGTCTTTGAAGAGGGAGCTCAGTTCGCGCATCGAAGTGACTTTGTTATGGCGTTGGCGAAGATTGTCATGATTGCGGGGATCGCTGAGCTTGATGTCGTTCACCAAGTCCGCGTAAAGAAGGGATGAGCAGAGAACCACAGCTATGAGAATTAGGCTTTTCATGCGACTAAACTACTTAAATGGAAATGAAAATTTCAAGTCAACACCACTTTGCGTTTGATTTTCCTCGGTNNGCACGTCTTGGGTCCGCTGTGTCGAGGTCGCGCTGCCGGACAAGTTGATATTATCATGAAGCGGAACTTGAATCGTCGCAGATGTTTGGGTGGGGTTCTGTTGAAATATCGCCTCGATGAGGTCGGTAATATAAATCGGAACGTTTAACTGGGGTACCGGGTTGCCTTGCGCGTCGGTTGTGTAGTTGACATAGGGCGATATATATTTTTGTCCCGTCAGCTCGTTGAATTTGTCGAAGGGCAATTGGGAAGCGTAAAGATTGAGGCCAGTGGTGACAACGACGTTGCGAGCATCTTGGGAACGGCTGATTTCGGTATCTGGGACGCGGCCTGTGGACAAGAGCACAATGGCATCCAATCGCGAAATGGGGCTACCATCGTCTTTGGTCGGCGGGTCAACAATGATATCCACCAAGGGTTTTGAGGCATTGCTGGAAATAAAGATCGTGACGGTGTAGGTGCTGATTTGGGCGGTGGCTGTGATGTCAACCTTGGGGTCATTGCGCAAGGGATTATCGAAGATCAATTCACCTCGCGAGATTACAAAATCGCGTTTGTAACGAAATCGGCCCTGATCGACAAGAACATTGCCGCTCAAGAGCGGTTTGTCTTCTGTTCCTTTGAGGACCACATTCGATGACATCGTAACCGACAAAGACTTACTTTGAATAGCGATCGCCTTGCTCGCTTCGATGCCCAGGTTGAAGTGAAAGAGCGGGTTGCTCGCCTCTTGAAAACTTGGGCCGATATGGTGCGCTGAATATTCCTTAATGGCTTCGGTTTCGATATCCAGGAAGCGGTCGGTTTGGGCGCGGATGATCTTCACGTTGCCAATAACGTCAAAGGGCCGGTGATTGCCAGAGATAATAATGTCGCCACTGAGCACAGAGTGAATGCTCTTGAGGTAGGGCACAGCCAGGTCAAAGGAGGCTTGGTTGAGATTGATTTTGACCTCGGAAACTTTCTTAGACAGGTTTTCGGCGAAGTAGATCTGACCCGTGAACGCGAGTTGTCCTTTGCCTTTGCGCGCCGTCAGCTCCTTAATAAGCAGACTCTCGTTTTCATAAGTCATGTCGACCTTGATATCTTGTAAGGCTGGACTGAAGTCCGGGAGCAGTAACGAGAGTGCGGTAGGCGTGCCGCTTGCATTGCGCTCGTTATAGATATGAGATTTAATTTTCATAGTATCGAGTGAACCATCGATCGTGGTGTCCATAGCCAATGTACCGCTCCCGGACTGAATTTGTGGGAACAGGCGGGCAAGAATTGCGAGATCGAGAGAACTTTTGACAAAAATGCCGAGCCGTTCGGGTGGCTTGCTATGTTCAAGACCGAGCTCCACTCGGGTGCCGCTCCCTGCAAGTTTGAAGCTATGCCCATTTTCTAAAGTCCAAGCTTTCCGAGTGATGAGTATGCTTGTGGGTTGAATGGTCTTTACAAACNNCCGTTTGCGTTGGTGGAAAAAACGCCATACTCATATCATCGAGTTGCAGCTTGCCCTCCGACTGCCACCAATTCATCAAGGTTCCCGCTAAGGTCCACTGGGCTGTAAGGTAGGCATAATTGCGCGCATCCCGTAGCAAATCAGGGATCATGAAGGCACGCATGTCGAATTGTTTCAAATTGAAGTGCCATTTGAACGGAATGCCAGGTTTTACGAAGTTAAAATCCAGACGCGCTAAAAAGCTGTCTCCAGGCTGACTCGCAAAGACTTGAACTTGGGAGTTATTCACAAAGCCTTTGATGCTGAGAGGGTATAAGGGATAGTGTTCCGACGCGAATTTGGCAACATTGACGTTGAAGAAACCATTGAGCTGCATCAGTTTTCCATAGAGTTTGCCATTCAGATCTATGAGCCCTGAAAGCTTCAAAGCCTGGATGTATTCCGAGACGTAAGGGAGCTTGTTAAAGTCATTTTGATCCTTGCTCGAAGCGTCACTAGTGAAGTTGGCCTCTAGCTCGTCGTTGCCCGAAAAGATTTGATCATAAGCATTTTTCTTATATTTGAGATAGCCCCTTAGCGGCAGGCTGCCGATGAGAGCTTGCACCGAACTAAAGTGGAAGGAATTGCGGTCCTGGTCACCGGTAAAGGAGAGTTCTTTGATGAGCTCGCGATTCTCGAACTGCACACTGCTTAAGTCGGCTTGAACAGTGTTGCGGCTCTGTGAGAGATTGCGGAGTGGAATTTGAAATTGCCCGTTGAGATTCTTCACAGCAAAACGCAGCCTTTTAACCCCGCTATGATCGAGGAGAGCGATTAGGTCACTTATAAATTCCTGATCCATATTTTGTGCACGCAAGCGAAAGGACAAGATATCGTTGTCCCAGGCGTAGCTACCGTTTTCACTGGTCGCTGTGAGTTTGTTGTTGGAGGCTTGAACGTTTGTCCATTTGAGAGCTTTGTCGACGACGACGAGTGATCCTTTAATGTTTGCGAGCTTAACCTTTTCCACAGCTATGGCCTGAGCCGTAAAATCCGTGTTCACGGCAACTATGCCATTTTTATCGCTGATGCGGGTGACGACATCTGCCATGCCACTCAGCTCGACTTGTAAATAACTGCGTGCCAGCGCTAAGCTGATATTTTTCCCGAGTATAGACAGTTGCGGGCCCGTGTCAAAGTCCACATAGTTGCGAATTTGGATTTTACTGGCGTTTTGCGCATGTTCGGGCGCCACGAGGTTCTTATCCTTGANNTGAGCGGGACCGTGACGTGGCCAGCCGGCACTAGAAAACAAAGGGCGTCCGAATCATTGAAATTGAGTCGTTTGGGGTTGATGGACAAGTTCACATTGGCACGACAGGACGGCAACTGATGAAAACGTGTGCGAGGGATTTTGAGTGGAGGAAAATCCAGATCTTGCATGGCAACTTGCGCCGTGAGCTCCATTTTAAAAGGTTCACCTGTACCTGAAAAAGCAATGTTGTCGGAAGAGGCTTTGAAGTCCACTTTATCGAAGTTCCCCCCAAACGAGGCAATGATCGTCGACAGTGGAAATTGCGAGACGTGGCCCGTGAAATGGAAATCGACGCTACGATTGAAATCAATAGTGCCGTTGAGCAAGGCGTGCTGAGTTTTGCCAATAATGACCTTAGCATCTTTGAGTTTTACGCCATCGTTGTCGGCAAAAAAGCGGGCTTGCGTGTTGTAAATGCGATTCCCATCTATGTAGCCATCGAGGGCTTCGGCACTACCATCGGCAAAGAACGCTATATCTTCAGGCTTGGCAAAAGGAATATGGATAAAGAGTTTGGTACTGACTTTGCCGTGGCCATGGGTGTTTTTGAGACCGACGATTTTTTCAAGAATACTGAGATTGGCTTTGGTGTCGACCATACCGTTGAGTCGGATATAACGCGCGTTAGGATCTTGTAAGGAGAGCGTCCCTTTCAAGTTCGCAGTGAGTTTAAATAAACGGTCGGTGATCGAAACTTCATCCATCGAGAAAATATCGCGAGTCATTCGGATGGCTGTCGCAAACTGCGTTCCTTCAAGATAAGGCTTCCCCGAAATCACCAGATCCGTCGCGTGGACAGCAATTTTACCGTTAAAAATGCTCGACTCTTTGAAGTTCACATCGAGGTTGACCCCAACAAAACTCACACGCGAGTTAGGATGGTTCTGAGAGAGGTCTATGAAAAATTGTGCGTTGCGTAAGGCGATGTTTTGTAAAGGCCAAGCGTTGTCGGAACGGGTCTTGGCTTGGTGCGGACCCTCCTTCAAAAAACCTTTGAAATCGGGAGGCGGAGGCCACCGTAAATTAAGCCCATCGATATACAGGCTGATTTTGGGTTTTCCGAAAAAGAGGGAGAGCGGCGAAACGCGGATTTTAACTTGAATAGCTTCAGCAATAGCTGTTTTGTGGCTTGTCGATTCCGTAAGCACTTGGACACCGAAGAGATTGGCCTCAATGGGCAGCAGGTTCAAATTGAGGGATTCAAAATTGACGGAGACGTTCGTCTCTTGCGCAATCAGTTTACCGATATAGCTAGCGAGGAACTTTTGAGAATAGGGATTGTCGATAACAAGATCCAAGCCTGCTATGATTAAGCAGAGGATGACACATCCGACAAAAATATTCTTAAAGTGCTGCTTCATGAATCCGCGACCCTATGGGCCCCTTTCGACTCCTTCTGTTTGTGTCAAGCGATCAAACTTTGCATGACTGTACTCTTCCTTAGTGCTCCTCGATGACAAAGTTTATAAAGACTCACTAAATCCACTAACGATTGTTTTCACTTAGCTCTTATATTATATAGGAATTCCTGTGCGCAGCCTTAAAAACTTGGCTTTTCCAACAAAAGGTTCCGAAATCACCAATAAAATAAGGCTAGGCAAGAATTTTCCAATTTTTGGGTGGAGCTAAGGTCTGTGATGGTAGCACCAGAGTATTCCTCGAGCGATCATGCGCATGTGTCAGCGAATTTCCTGCGCAATTGGCAGGCGGGCAGGGTCTGTGTACACCCTACAGATACGATTCCTGGTTTGACGTGCAACCCAGCAGACACGCGCGCGATACAACGTCTCGAACAGCTTAAAAAAAGAACGCAGCAAAAAGCGCTGCTTGGACTCGTTGCAGACTTTTCAACAGCGCAACGTTTTTGGCAAACGCTGCCTGCTTTGTGGGAAGAGCTGATTCCCTTGCTTTGGCCCGCCCCCCTAACCTGTGTGTGGAAAAGTCGTGCATCCGTACCACCATGCTTGGTTTCGGAACGTGGCGAGCTTGCGTTGCGCCAACCCTTATTGGCTCGTGACGATCGTTGGCTTTTGACGGTCCTCCAGAAGCTGAGTTATCCGCTGCCTTCGACGAGTATCAACTATGAAGGGGAAGCGCCACTCAGCGGTGAGCACGACTTAGCCCAATTCTGTGC
>PLEQ01000147.1 GCA_003136475.1 Deltaproteobacteria bacterium | reverse complement strand
CAAAAATTAAAAGTGATTATAGGCCCATGGTGGCCATATTATGCATATATCTATTGCCCATTATCATCATAAATAAGGAACAAACTACTTACCATTAACTCCTCCACCATTGATAGAGGGCTAAACCTCACACAAAAGCGAATAAGCAAAAAGATCGTTGTAAGATTGTATTAAAATGACAATTTGAAATACAATTCAGGGAGTGTTAGATAAACCGTGTCAGTTCTGATAGATTATTAACTAACATCTAAAGGAACTGATTTATGTCTAAAACTAATTCCAACACAATAACAGATCTAGATGCATTTAAAGCCCAAATTCTCGAGCATATTAAGGCTGGTAAGCCCTTGAATGGTAAGAACGGCGTACTCACCCCACTAATAGCAGAAGTGATTAATGCAGCTCTTGAGGGCGAGATGGAAGCCCACATAGAAAGTGAAGCGCAATCAGATGTCGCAAATCGTCGTAACGGTAAAACATCAAAGACCGTTAAATCAGCTTCTGGCGAAATAGAAATAATCACCCCTCGAGATAGAAATGGTTTGTTTGATCCCCAAATCGTAAAGAAACGTCAAACCATTTTAACGGATGAGTTAGATGATAAAATATTAGGACTATTCGCTATTGGGACAGGCTATAAAGATATAGCTTCTAATTTATCAGAAATGTATGGCATTGATATTTCCACCGCCACAATAAGCGCAGTCACTGACAAGCTTCTTCCACTGGTTACACAATGGCGTAATCGGCCTTTAGAATCAACGTATCCGATTATATTTTTAGATGCGATGTTTTTTAAAGCGCGAGAGAACGGTAAGGTTGTGACCAAAGCTGTCTATAATATCTTGGGAATTAACCAAGAAGGGATCAAAGATATTTTAGGCTTTTATGTCGCCGAAAGTGAAGGTGCGAATTTTTGGTTGGGCGTTCTGAGTGATTTACAAGCGCGCGGTGTAAAAGATATTCTGATAGCATGTATTGATGGCTTAAAAGGCTTCCCAGAAGCCATTCAATCGATTTTTCCTAAGACAGAAATACAATTATGTATTGTTCATCAGATCCGTAATTCAATCAAGTTTGTGGTGAGTAAAGAGCAAAAGCCATTCATAGTGGATTTGAAAAAAGTATATCAAGCAGACACTAAAGAACTAGCGGAGTTTCATTTTTTAGAGCTTGAGGAAAAATGGGGTAAAAGATATCCTGCCGTTATTAAATCATGGTCAAACAACTGGGACAATTTAACAAATTATTTTAAATACACTAAAGATATACGCAAAATAATTTACACCACAAACCCCATCGGTACGCCAGGCCAAGCCTGGTTGAGTAAACGGGTGAAATTCCCGTGCGGAAAAGGACTAGCCATCCAACCGAAACTGAGTGTTGCGGCATAACGGGTAACCAATATGCTGAAGTGTACACAAGGCGAATGCAGGCCGGAACAACCGTGAACGTCATGAGAGCCCCGAGAACTTCGATCCTTCCAGAAGCTGACACTGTCGATGATGTGGAAAGCAACAATGCAATTGATGTTAAGGCAAATCAATTACAATCTGGCGGGGTATGCGACGCTGGCATGCATGAAATTGCTCAATCAAGGAACCTGGGAGATCCTGAATGCTCCTTAATAGGTAGAAATATGCGACGAAAAATAGCATATATCAATGGTGTTCAGGAAGTCAGATTGGTTCATAGTACCGGGGAAGCAGAGTAATGTCTGTGGAGGGAAGGGACCAACAACTTACACGTATATCGAGCGGAAAGAGCCCGCAGCCCCTGAGCAGCACTAGGTTCAAAACAAAGCTAGGTACACTATCGGCCAGAGCTCGAAAGATAAAAGGAGAAGCACTAAAGACCTTAGCTCATTTCATTGATGAAGAATGGCTTGAAGAATCTTGGAAAAGATTAAACAAGCAATCGGCATATGGGATAGACAAAATAAGCTCAACAATATTTGCTGAGAACTTAAATGAAAATCTCAAAACACTGCACCACGAAATGAAAACTGGCAGCTATCGCCCCTCTCCTCTCNNCTCAGACGCGTTTACATTCCAAAAGACAATGGCAAACGTAGGCCTTTAGGTCTTCCTACGATAAAGGATAAACTTGCGCAACAATCAGTTAGTATGATATTGACTGAAATTTATGAACAAGAATTCCTGCCAATGTCCTATGGATATCGTCCAGGGAGAACAGCGCACGATGCGCTGAATGGTGTAAAGGAATGTATAGCAAAAGGGAAAGTATCTTGGGTAGTAGATGTAGATATCCGGGCTTTCTTCGATGAGATGAGCCACGAATGGTTAATGAAATTCTTGAGATGTAGNNTGCAGATGAAAATATACTCCGGCTTATCAACAAATGGTTGAAAGCTGGAGTTATGGAAGAAGGAAAGCTCGTGCGCGTATCTACCGGGACGCCTCAAGGAGGAGTCATAAGTCCCGTGTTAGCGAACATATATTTACATTATGTGATTGACTTGTGGGTGACTAAAATTGTTCCCAAGTACATCTCAGGTGAAATGTATAATTTTCGCTACGCAGACGACAATCTCTTCTGTTTTTCAAACTTCCAAGATGCAATACGCTTCAAGAAAGCCTTGGAGAAACGACTGGCGAAATTTNNAGTCAACTGTGTCGTTTTGGTAGATTTGCAGAAGAAAACCGAAAAAGAGCTGGAGAGAAAAGGAAGACAATACAGTTCCTAGGGTTCACTCTGTATAACAAAACCAGCCGTAAAGGGAAATATACGGTGGGCTGCAGGACTGCATCAAAGAAACTGAGAATTGCCATGAATAATATCACTAAATGGTGCAAAGAAAATCGCCATCAAAAGATATCATGGCAAGCAAGATATCTTAATGCAGTTCTAAGAGGACATTACCATTATTATGGTGTAACACACAATTATCTGAGCATTAATGCATTTTATCGTCATGTTCAATGGGCATGGCAGCGTTATTTAAGTAGACGCAGTCAGCGAGGGTTCATAGCCTGGAAAGAGTTCTATAAGATAGGGAAACACTATTCCCTATTGGAGCCTTTTCTGCCCATGGCAGCGCGATGGTGAGCCAAGAAGTAAAGTTGAACAGCCCAGTGCGGGAAAACTGCACGCTGGGTTGTGTGAGGGGTGCAGTGGGTAACTACTGCATCTACTCGATAAGGCTTTCATCGCCAGGTCCGAAAATACACCAAAACGAAAGGAGCATTTACCTCAGAAAATGCCTTATTCAAGTTGATTTACTGCGCCTGCGATAAGATTAAAGAGCGCTGGAATCAACCCTTACATAACTGGGCTCTAACGATAGGCCAGTTAGATCTTCATTTTGAAGGACGGTTAAATCTAGCTTTGCGGTAGATAGCTACTATTGCGGGTAAGTCTGAAGTAGGTCGGGCAAA
>PLEQ01000248.1 GCA_003136475.1 Deltaproteobacteria bacterium | reverse complement strand
GTTCCTGGCATACAGGGGTCATTGGTAAAATGTCCTGGAAAAAACCATGCGTCGGCAGCTAGAGCTTTGCTGGCTTTGAGATAACCCTCTTGCCAAGGCCCACCCAGTGGATCAAGGTGGGAAACTTCATCAAACAGCAGCATGGGGCCCTGCGGCAAAGAAGGTGTCCGGGTGTGAAAGGCTAGTTTTTCATAGCCCGTTCCGAAGCACAAAAAGGCGTCGCCTTGCGCAAAGGCTCGCTGGTNNGGTACAAGCAGCTTACGGGGGGGGCTCGTCGCGGAAGCTCTTTTTACAAAAGAGGGGTTCCAAATCACTCCCTGTGACGCAGCCAACTCAGCATTTGAAAAGAAACCTGCTTGTCCTTGGCGTACGCTCAGAAAAAGTTCGTCATTAATGAAACAATCATAGTGAAAGAAAAACAGACGCGCTAAACCGTTCTTCATATGACGGTCAATGGTAATTTGAAAGCGAAGAGTTTCTCCAACTTTAGGTAGATCGCGATAAAAGCTGGCCTCGCAACCTAAGAGCCTATAAGTACGCAAGCCCTGGTTTTCGAAATCGACACCAAGATAGGAAATGAGAAAAAGATCAGACTGTCCAGCTTCAATTGCAGGCCCGGGCAGCATCCTACCGTTATGCAAATACCAGGCGTTTGCGATAATGTCGGTTTCGGTTGTGATCGATCCGCAAGCCATCGAGTTTTTTCTAGCATCTATAGCAGTAATGCGATCCGTAAGGAGTAAAGGGGGCTCTGGCATGCGAACCCGCACCCGATAGCTATCTATTTCTCTAAACGATTCGCCAAAAATTTGTGAGATTTGACCACAGGCATGGATGTGAAGATCTTCACGACTAAAAAGAACCGACGACTTTCGCGAAGCCTCGATGAATGTTGGTAGAATCGCTGGCAGTAGGGGTGGATAAGGTAGAACGCGGGGAGGCGGCTCATAAGAAACCGGTGGAAGATGCGCTGCGAGTGTGCTTTGGGTAAGTGAGCTTTGTACACTGCGTTCAGTCACTGTCGGCGCATGTGGGGGGGCAAGAAGATACACATCAGCAGTTTGGCCGAAACTGTCGACTTGAATGTGCGCAGACTGGCTTTGTGCTCGTCCGATTAATAAGGCTCCAGCAATTGTATTGAGCAAACCAGACGTTGCATGAGCATGGCCAAAGCGAGCGCTTAGGGTATCATCTATTTTCAAGTCCGTGTGGCTTAGTGGCTCGTTAGCCAGCACAGCATAGATGGGATCTTGAGCTTTTTGCGCATCCGATAAACGTTTGAGAATCACCGCACCTGCACCGTCTGCCGGCAACTGTTTTGTTGAACTCAAACAGTGACGCGCTGCTTCTTCATGGACGGGTTCGCAAGAGAGATCCGCTGCCGCTACGATCATGCAGTCCACCTCGTTATTTTCCAAAGCTTTGCGTGCGATGTCGAGTGCGTAGACGCCCGAATGCTCTTCAGCAAGAATCGTGTAGCTAGCAGCCTTCCAGTCTTGCATGAAATTGAAACGATTAGCCGGGATATTCGGCATGCAGCCCAAAGTTCGAACCGCAGTGAGGGGTGGCAGAATTTCATCGGAAAATTTTAAATGTCTCTGCTGGAGATCGATGCGGAAATGAAAACGGCAGGCCTCGGGGTCGGTGCCAATCCCTACCAGGATACCGGTTCTTTCAGTTGGGGGAATTTTAAGATCCGCAAGAGCTTCTGCCACTGTGGGAATCAGTAAGCTTTGCTGCGGCAGAATACTCGCAAGGTCATTCGGGGGAAACTTTAGCTGGGTCTTATTGATAGTAAAATGTTGAATTGCGTGCTCATCCTGCTGCTGTGTCGCATCGTCAAAGCTACGGAGCCATTCGAATTTGCTTCGCAATTGGCCCCAATGGAGGCCCATACCTACGATCGCAATCTCTTCGGGTTCGCCTTTTTTTGAAGGCTTGACAACGAGAGAGGGTGAGTACGATGCATGGAATTCCTCCACAATAAGATGGGCATTATTCCCACCGAAACCAAAAGCATTGACTGCGGCTCGCCTCGGTTGTGAGCCCTCCCAAAGCTTAGCCCGAGTGGGCAGAAAAAACGACGAGGCCGTGAACTCCGGTATGGGATCAAGGAGACCTACAAAAGGTGCGAGGGTACCATGTTCAAACGCTTGTAAAATTTTTATCAAAGCTGCAGCACCCGATGCGGCTAGCAAATGACCCATATTCGCTTTAAGAGAGCCTAAAGCTAGCATAGGGTTCCGATCAAAAACAGCTCGCAAGCTCTCCAACTCGCAGCGATCGCCTAGGGGCGTCGCTGTAGCATGACATTCGATGTAAGAGATATCAGTGGGGCTGAGGTCCGAGCCTTCATAGGCTTTGCGAATGGCTTCTTGCTGAGAAGCCGAAGAAGGGCTCAGAAGACTTCCGGTCCGTCCATCATTCGAAAGCCCAATGCCACGAATCACACCTAAGATCGGTTCTTTCTGTTGCAGAGCATCCTCGAGGCGTCTGAGAACGACGAATGCCGCACCCCTAGCTGGAATGAGTCCATCCGCCTGCTTGGAAAAAGGTAGACAGCGTCCCGTAGGGCTGAGCGCTCGTAATGCGGAAAAACCGAGGTGTAAAAAAGCACCATCGACTGCGTTGACCCCCCCGGTAATCACAAGATCAACAGTATGGTCTTGTAACAAGTCGCAAGCATTTTTAATCGCATAAAGCGACGAAGCACAAGCTGCATCCAGACAAAACGCAGGGCCTCCTATATTAAGAGCTTGGGCAAGGACTTTGGCCGGATAACCTGCTAGGAAGCGATTCTGCCAATTCGGTGATTTTGCAGAATGGGTATCTTCATACTGGCGAGACCACACACTTTTGGCAAGAGCGTTTAACGTCGCAGTTGGATAGGAAAGATTGCCAAGGACTATGGCCGTGCGTTTGCGGCTAGCCTGCCAAGCAAGGGGTTTGAGAGCTTCGCGGCCACAGTATAAAACCCAACGAAAGAGTGGATCGAGTTGCCGGATAAATGCTGGGTCCAGAGCATAGTTTTCCGGATCAAACACGGCATCAAAGCCACGGACAAAAGCCCCTCTCGCATGCGCTATTTTATCAGGATGAGGGCTACCGGCACTCACGAGACTTGCGGGGGGAAAGGTCCAATCCTCAGCGGTAGCATCTGAGAAGTAGGCTCTTTCATCGATGAGGCCTTGCCAAAGTTCCTGAGGGCTAAACGCTCCGGGAAGAACACAACTTTGTCCAACTATAGCGATGGGGCTAAATTTCATCAGGGGGGCCTCAATGATAAAGTGGCATTGCCAGACTGGGTTTTTCNNGCTGCAGACCTTCAAGAGCTGCTAAGAATTCGGCTTCCGGCGTGTAGAAGAAGATATCGACGTCTCCACAAAGATTATTTTTTAAGGTCCCCCGAACGTGCGCCACAATCTGCGTCGGTATCGCACCTTTTCGGAAGTGCAGGCGTTTTATGCTAGAGGGCAAAGAACCTCGACCCAATTTTTTCCAAAGCCAGAGAAGAGCAAGTTGGATGCCTCCATCTATCATCATGACCTGCGCACTCGCCGGGTCAAGTGTCAAAGCTGCTGTCGCTCCTTCGTCATTTAAAGCATAGATCTCCTGCAGAATTTGATAACGTGGACCGTGGAAGAGCACCTCTCCGTCATAAATAAAGGGTGTGCTCTCTGGGAGGGGGCGAAATAGCAGCGACGCCTCGAAAGCTGTGTCGGTCGCAAGACCTAATTGGGCCGTTATCTTGTAATACAGCCTCTCACCACTGACAAAATCCAAATGAACCGTCGCCTGTTCTTCATCCATCGTTTCGATTCGGGCACGGACGGCCAGTGTTTGGGAATTTAAGTCGCTTGGAATCTGGATGCCCTTATAACACACACAGTTATTTAGAGATACAATTGCGAGATCACGCCTCAAACTTTTAGCGATGCGTTGAGCCCATTCGAGTATGACCGCAAAGGGGAGTACCTGAGAATTTTTGATCGTATGATCCTGCAGGGAAAATTCATGAAGTGCTAGGGACCAATCGAGAACAAGATTTGGAATTTTTGCAGGAACAAAGGCCAGGAACGGTTTTTGTGCGAGTACGATTTCCGTGCTGCTGGCGTCGTTAAGTTCTCGCACAAAAATCTTGGCGCCAATGGCGAGTGGAATGAGACCTATCTTGCGTTCTGAAAAAACTTTTTGTAGATTCTCGTTAACCATTCCGCCTTGCCAGGGTCCCCAATCGATCGATTTAACGGTGCAGAAGGGACGTTGGTGGGCTTCGTATTGCGCAAGTTTATTCAGCAGTTCATTGGCCATAGCGTACGCACTTTGTCCCCTATTACCCCAACGCGCTGCCACTGAAGAGAAGAAACAGATGAGGCGGAGAGGATCTTCAGTGGTCTCGGCTAGCAGATTGAGGGCTCCTGTTACCTTAGTGGCAAAGACACTTTCAAATTGTGAGCTAGTGAGTTCCCCGAGCAAGCGGTCGTGAATTACACCGGCACCGTGGAGTATGCCTGTGATGGGACCCCACTGCTGACGAGTCTGCCTAAGAATTTCTCGAAGATCTTCCCGTTTAGCACAGTCAACGACAGCATAGGTGACTTCGCAGCCCAAGTTTCTGAGTTTTAGTAGAGTCTGTTGGATTTCGCGACTGTTAAGAATAGCATGAACTTGCGTTTGCAAGTCGCGAGGGCTGAGCTGAAGCCCTCGCGATTGAGCGCATTGCAAGAGGTGCTTACGAATTTGATCTGGGCTGACGAGAGGGATGAGATCGGAGTCCTCTAGGATCTGACTCCGACCCAGGAGGAGGAGGCGACAGGGAGAGGCTTGTGCCAATGCTACGAGGCAGTTTCCTGTGATGCCTCTAGCGCCGCCAGTCACGACAAGCACATCCGTTTTTTGAAGATCTAAGGGTTTTTGGCTATTGGCAGCTTGGGGGATCGCGACAAAAATTTGGCGTTGGTCTTGCTGGTTATAGACGACTTCAAGATCAGCAGCGCCAAAGAAAATTTCGTTATAAATGCATTCGGCAATAGCTGAGGCTGAGCGATTTTTTACAAATAGAGACATACATTTTGTAAAGGTTTTCCCCCACTCTTGTGAGGCTGTTTTGCAGAGGCCCCAAATTCCTCCGCTCATAGCGTGCGGTCGAGCTTCATCGCTCCGCATGACATTGATGAAGAAAGAGTCTTGTTGAGAAAAGTGAGGACTAAGTCGTTGCATGAGATTAAAAAGTGTTCGGTTAGTGGTCAGCGAAGCGCTGTCGTCGTGAATATTCAGATTTTCGAGGCAGATCATCCCCACAATGTTTGTCNNGTAGATCGGTCTGGATATCGATAATTTGTGTTTGGAAATTATCCGCTCGCAAGAGTTTTTGAATATTTTCACAAACACCGGCTTGGTCTTTGCTTATAAGATAGAGCCCGTTCCGGGAGAGTTTGTGTCGAAGATTGAGGGTGGGAGCATCAGCGAGTTGGACGACTAAGCGTTCAGGATCGACTGGTGTGGGTTTGGGAACTGAGTTGAGTTTTTTTTTGTAGCAAAATTGAGTTCAGTGCTGGTTTTTTCTGCAAGAAACTTAACAATTTCTTCTAGGGTTCCAAGCTTAGTCATCTCCTGAGAATCGATAGCGTTAGCCTGCGGAAGCTTCTCTGCAAGGCAGGAGAAAATTTCTACACGTTTGATGGAGTCTATACCGAGGTCTGTATCGAGCGACATTTCCAATTTGATTAGTTCTTGGGGATAGCCGGTTTTTTCAGCAATAACGGCTAAAAGTGCGGCTGCTAAATCTGGCGACGTGTCCGTTTCATCGTTGGGTCTTTCTTCGACAGTAAAGTCTGTCTGACTAGCTTTGTCCATCCGACTTAATGTGGGGAATTTAAAAGGTTCTGCAGCAGGTGCAGGGAGTGAGGGCAAGTCTCTTTGAGATGGGGTCGGGGAAAGATTTTCCTTGATGAGCGGAAGGAGCTTGGTGGACTCTTGGGCATCTATGAGAGCGTGATTCTTGCTAGCCTGAGTAGTGGAAGACGTTCTTTTTTCAGTTTGAAAGAGTAAGGACAGACACGTTTCAGTCGATTTTAGAAAGGCGAGATGGGTTTCACTGAATGTTCTTTGAAAGTCGCTGTGAACCCGTGCAAGTTCCAGATGAATGTGTCTTGCTGTATCGAGTAGGCTCACGGGCACGGCATCTTCTTCTCGTGGGGAGATTCTATTATTTTCTCGTGAGTCCATATGGGGTCTTTCCTTCCTCTTATCTTTTGCAACTGGAGCCTCATGAAATTCCTGAGCGACTGGTGGGTTCCCGTGAATTGTGTTGGCAAGCTGCGGGCGAATATTCGCGCCGTTGACCATTACGGCATAGGAACTTGCTTGCGGATTTGTCGCACTGGCAAATTCCTCTCGTAGACATTCCAAATGGATCGGTACACCGGCGACGGCAAGCTGGGCAAGCGTATTCCATAGGCTGAATTGAGGGTCATCGTTTTCATCGATAGCGAGTGCTAGAAAAGGCTGAGGTCGCAGAATACGGCGAACAAGATTGCTGAGAATATTACGGGGGCCGACTTCCAAAAAGATGCGTACTCCTTGTGAGTACAATTCAAGAATGCTTGCCATGAATTGGACGGGTGCACAGATTTCCTCGGCCAGTGTGGTACGCAAGGCAGCGGCTGAGTTCGGGTAGTTTTGGGCGTTAAGGCCGCTTAACACAGGAATGGTGGCATCCTTGAAAGCAATGTCTTCTAAAAATCGTCGAAATGGCGCCTGCGCTGGGGCTAGATGCTGGGAGTGAAAGGGGGTTGTCACCGGCAGAACTTTGTATGCGATGTTTTGATGATTCAGAAAGTGTACGAGGGTGCCAAGGGCAGGTGTGTCGCCTGACAGGACGGTTTGTTCTGGGGAATTGATATTGGCTACAGTGGCAGCACTTCCTGCCAAAGCCAGATAGTTTCCACAATCTTGAACGGAAGCGTTGATGGCGATCATACCGCCTGGGTTTTGGGCGGAAGCCTCTTTCATGAGGAGGCCACGCTCACGTGTTATCCGTATAAGGTCTTCGAGAGAGATCGCGCCGCTAGCGTAAAGTGCCGTTATAGCTCCGAGACTATGTCCAGCATAGTAATCAGCCGTAATCCCCAGAGTGCGGAGCAGTTCGAGCATCGCAGCAGAGCTTGCAGCAATAGCGGCTTGCGCCCATTCCGTGGCTCGTAGGTGTTGNNGATTGCTCTGTTTGTTCGCTATCTGAAAAAACGGGCGGGGGGAAGACGACTTCATGAAGTTTGCTGTCAGTTTGGGAAAGTTCGATTCCAGCAATGGTATCCCAAATCTTCAGTACAGCGTCAAAGTTCATGACGAGACTGGATCCCATCCCGAGATAGGGACTGCCCTGGCCAGGAAATAAAATTGCAAGTTTCCCGAGGCGCGGCAGGCAGGAATAATAGATCCCTGAAGATAAAGAAAATTCTTGAGCAGAACCTGCGAGTTCCTGCAGAGCGTAGGCGATTTTAGTTTTAAGCTCGGAGATATTGCGCGCTACGAGGGCAAGACGGTGCGCACGCTCTTGCAAGAAGTGACTATGATTCGTTTCCGCTCGTACATTGAGCGAGTCGTTTTCGTGCAATTTCAAACTGAGTTGGGTGAGCTGGTCGACGAGATCTGTTTGCGAGTCAGCCGAAAAGAAAAAGGTCTCAACCGGGAATTGTCGATGTTTTTTCCTGGTATGAGCACCCGTATATTCTTCAAGAGTGACATGGAAATTCGATCCTCCGAACCCGAAGGAACTGACACTGGCGCGACGAGGATGTGCATGGTTGCGGATCCAGGGCCTGCTTTGGGAGTTGATATAAAAAGGACTATTCTCTTTTTGAAGGCGGGGATGTGGTTTCGTGGCCTTCAAGCTGGGGGGAAGAATTTTGTTTTGGAGAGCTAAAGTCGCTTTGATAAGTCCTGCGACCCCGGCTGCAGCTTTGGTGTGTCCGATCTGTGACTTGATCGAGCCGATGGCGCACCAGCGTTTGCGATTTTCACTTGCAAAAACGGTGTGCAGACTTTCAAGTTCGCAAGTGTCGCCAGCTTTGGTTCCAGTACCATGCCCTTCAACGAGTTCAACGGTACTGGGGGAGTAAGCAGCATTAGCATAGGTCTTATATAAAGCGCGTTCTTGCCCTTCAGCGAGTGGGGCGTAGATACTTTTACCCAGGCCGTCGGAACTGGTCCCCAGACCTTTTATGACAGCATAAATGGCATCCCCAGCTTTTTCAGCATCAGCGAGGCGTTTTAATGCGACCATACCGACGCCTTCTCCGATCAGTGTTCCATCGGCATCCTCACTGAACGGTCGACATTCTTCGGTGGGGGAGAGAGCGGGTGTTTTGCTGAAACAAAGGTACATAAAAATTGTGTTGAGAGTATCGACGCCACCGGTGATGACGAGGTCGGATTGGTGAAGGACCAATTCATTGATTGCGAATTGGAGCGCTGCGAAAGAACTTGCGCAGGCTGCGTCGGCCACCAAATTCGTTCCTTTTAAGTTGAGGCGATTCGCGATGCGCCCGGCAATAACGTTGCTAAGTAGGCCAGGAAAAGTGCTTTCCTGCCATTCGGGGTAGAGCGCGCTAACCTTTTCACAGATGCGGTCGGCTTGTGCGTGTGGAATGCCTTCGGCCAGGAGAGCGCTCAACCACTTGGGTTTTTCCATGCGGGAAGCCATATCCGTGATGAGTTCCGTAGCGCCGGTGGTGCCTAAGATGACGGAAATGCGTTCTCGGTCGACATTGAGTTCGTTTTTCCCACAAAAATCATCGAGCGTTTCTTTGGCTACGAGTAGGCCAAGAATTTGGCCTGAATCCGTTGCGTGTAAAGCCGAGGGTAAAAGGCCAAAATCAAGGGGATGAAAGGGGACGGTGGGAAGAAATCCGCCCCGGCGACAGTAGGTTTTATCTTTGGCTTGGGGGTTGGCCGCAAAATATTCAGAGACCTTCCAATGTGTTGCAGGAACTTCTCGCAGTTGATCGTGGCCCAGAAAAATTTCACGCCAAAATTCATTTTTATCTTTAGCACCTGGAAAAATGGATCCCATTCCAACTATAGCAATGTCACAGGGGCTTCCGAAATGCGCATGTTTAGGATCTTTAGGCATAAGACGGCTCATGTTCTTTACTAGTGTCCGATTCGGTTATAAGGCGTTGAGCACGGTATTCGAAGGCTTCATTCGGAATCGGAACACCAAAGGAACGGAATTGGCCTGCTCTTAGAATTTGCGCAGCTCCTTCCAAAATATTTAGAGCGACGAGCGCAACGTTTCGATTCTCAACTTTTGCCAGAAAGCTGTCGCGCGTCCAGTGATTAAAAGCGGCTTGTGCGGGACCGCACCAGATTTGATAGTCAAATTGACGTTCCTTAACCCCGTCGATGGCCCACCGGCTGGAGAGTCCCAGGTAGTATCGAAAAAGCAAAGCCATCAGGTGTTTGGGTTCTTGAGTGGCTTTGATAAGTTGTCGCGGGTCACGTTTTTCCCAAAAGGCTTGGGTTTCAGCCCAAACTTTTTCGAGGGGCATACGGAAAATCNNTTTCTGTTTCTAAGCGTTGCAGAGTTTGGGGACTCAGACTTTGAATCGAATCGTGAGACTTGTAGAGTTCAAAGAGCCAGTTAGCACGCACCGCATAGAGTGTGCCGCGTTTCAAAACTTGAAGTTTCACGCCCTGCTCAAACATATCCGCAGCAGCGCACATCATCGTGTCACCAAAAGTCATAGATTCAAGCATTTTCCGAGCGGATGGGTGAAGCTTTGATTCGACACAGGCCTGATTGATGGAGCCTGTCAAAATATAAGCGGCTCCCATCGCAAATGCTGCAGCAGCCCCATTTGGCGAACCGATGCCGCCTGCGGCACCTACCCGTATAGGGAGAAGGTATTTGTACTCACTTTGTAGGCGATTCCGTAATTCCAGAACCGTCGAAAGTATGGCTGGTAGTACTTGGTTATCTGTATGTCCGGCGGAGTCTGCTTCCACTGTGATGTCTTCACTTAGAGGCAGGGATTTGGCAATCTGAGCTTCCGAGGCTGTTATGCAACCGTCTTTTAGTAAATCTTCGAGTATTTTCTGAGGTGGGGGGGACATAAAATGGCGGGCGAGTTCGGGTCGGGAAATTTTAGCAAACAGATAATGCTTTCGCTGCGGTCTGCCGTCCTTAATGGACAAGCCGGTGCACGCATATTGTACAACAGCCGGGCTTAGCTGCATGAATGCCGATGCTGACACGCGTGTGACGCGGTTTTGCAGGTAGAGTTCGACCAAGCTTTGTTCAAGGTTGGGCTCCATGGGGGAATGAATGAGATTAGCCCCCCAAACATAGTCTTCAGTAAGAGACCTGCGGATCATTTGAATCGCCGCAGCAACTTTTTCAAGAGAGAGTCCAGCTGCACCATAAAAAGCAAGGAGGCCAGCTTTTGCTGCAGCGATAACCATCNNGCACCAAGCCATTCAGGGTAAAGTTGGGGGAGAGATGCGATTACGGAAAAATCACCCGCGCTACGTCGACTGCGCTGCCCTTCAACGCCAAGCCCAAGGCGTTTTTCTTTGTGATCAAATAAAATATGCGTGCGGTGGCGGAACAGCCTTACACCCTGACAAATGTCGGGCGGACGAAACATCGGAGTGAATTTCGTCGGTAGCCAGATTTCCTGAGTCGCTTCTCTATCTTCATGTTCCGCAAAGTCAAACATTAACGAACCTTAAACTGTAGGCTAAGAAAATTAGCAAATTATCTCCAAATTAGCTGCTGAAGAAAAGGAAAGTTTAAAAAAAGCGAGATGAGGGTTGATAAAACGCAAGCGTAGCGAGCAAAAAAGAGAAGAGCCACGTTGGTGGCGATTGCATCATTAAAGTGAACGACGGAGGCACTAATAGGCGATCTCTCGACTGCGCTTCGCTCGAGATGACGGGGCATCCGTGCGCTCGAGTCGACGGGACATTGACTAACTANNCAGGCTGCGCCACGCCCCGACACCTTTGCTAGGAAATTTCAGACTTAACATAATTTGGTGAGCTGGTCAAAGCTTCTAGAATTCCCTGCACAACAGTTCCTACCTAGGAAATATTCGCTGCATTGAGCGATCCAGACGAACCTTGCTAGAATGAACTCAGATCAAATAATTTAATCAAAAAATGGAAATAACTGTGCAGCGCAAATTATTTCTCGCTTTGGGATTTCTATTTCTTATACTCGGCCAGCCAGCGCTTGGCGTCTTACGACTGCCCGCAGATTTTTCAATGCCCCCGGATATCAGCCGTAAAGTGGATTTTTGGGAAAAGATTTTCTTAAAATATCCCGCAAGTAGTGTATTGGTTCATGACGTCGATCATGCGGAACTTATTATCGATATTATTGACTTCGTCGCGCTGGCCCGCCAGAAAAAAGTGCGAGAAATCCCCTGGGGCACTAAGGAAAGAATTACCCAGACTTACCT
>PLEQ01000386.1 GCA_003136475.1 Deltaproteobacteria bacterium | reverse complement strand
TCTTTAAAGTCTCAACAAGCGGCGCTAGGACACTGAGAGTGCTGCCGAGTGTTCGCACGGTATCAAAAATAGCTTCTTTGTCTTCCTGCAGATCGCGATTGTAAGCGAGCGGAAGGCCTTTCATCGTAGTCATCATNNCACGGATGAGTTCGGGGACGTCAGGATTTTTTTTCTGTGGCATCAGACTGCTGCCCGAGCAGAAACTATCGTCGATCTCAACAAAATCAAATTCCTGAGTGGACCATAGAATCAACTCTTCGCTAAAGCGTGAAAGATGGATCATCACTTGTGAGCAGTTGAATAAAAATTCATTTACAAAATCGCGATCGCTAACCGCATCCATGCTGTTTTCGTAGAGTGAACTGCAAGCTAGAAGTTTCTGTGTATATTCGCGATCGATCGCATGCTTGGTTCCAGCAATAGCGCCAGCGCCTAAGGGGAGCTGATTGACCCGATCCCAGCAACTTGCAAAGCGTTCCAGGTCTCTTTGCAACATAAACACGTAAGCCAGCAGATGTTGACCAAAGAGAATGGGTTGGGCTCTTTGGAGATGGGTATAGCCTGGCATGATCGCTTTGCCATTAAGGTCGATCTGTGTCAGCAGAGCTTTTTGGACCTTAACGAGGGCTGTGGACATTTCGAGAGTTTGGTTGCGGAGATAGAGGTGGAGATCGGTTGCGACCTGGTCATTACGACTGCGACCGGTATGCAGCTTGCCAGAAAGGGCGCCGATTTCTTGGGAGAGAAGGCGTTCAATGTTCATATGGATATCTTCATCAGCTTGCGAGAACTGACTTTCGCCTTGTTCTATTTTGGCGAGGAGTCTGCGCAGTCCCCAACATATTTTTTGACTCTCGTCGAGACTGATGACTTTGCAATGGCCCAACATGGTGGCATGAGCGAGACTACCCAGAATATCGTCGCGATAGAGTTCCTTGTCAAAGGCGATGGAACTTGTAAAGCTCTCCATGGCCGGATGATTGCCGGACTGAAAGCGGCCTTGCCAAAGTTTAGACNNAGACATGGGAAGCTCCTGCTTTCGAGTCGCTGATCAAGCGCAGTGCATTCAGACGTATGAAGCCTTTGGCATCGGTTTGATCATAGCCACCATGCACATCCATACTCGATTGCGCGGAGTCGTAAAGGGAATAGCGTGACTCACGACCCTCTATAATAACGTTGCCCTTATAGAGAGTGATTTTTACTTTGCCGCTG
This sequence comes from Deltaproteobacteria bacterium, assembly GCA_003136475.1. Classification (GTDB taxonomy): domain Bacteria; phylum Bdellovibrionota_B; class Oligoflexia; order Oligoflexales; family Bog-1112; genus BOG-1112. The sequence continues at coordinate 2,230 of PLEQ01000386.1, read as the reverse complement.
ACGCGTCTCTGGCTTTGCTTAACCGCAGCCATCAGAAATTCCATTTCGGGACTAAACCAAAACCCATTGTAAATCAACTGCGCCACTTTGGGAGCCAGGCTCTCTTTCAGTAAGATGACTTCTCTATCAAGCGTTATGCCTTCTAAATCACGGTGAGCGCTGAGCAGAATAGTGCCCGCAGGTGTTTCATAGACACCGCGTGATTTGAGTCCCACAAAACGGCTTTCGACGATATCGATGCGACCGATGCCGTGTTTGCCTCCGACTTTGTTCAAATATTGAAAGAGCGCGAGCGCCCCGGTGACTTTAGTACCCGTCGCATGTGTCTCCACACTGAGTGGAATCCCTTCTTGGAATTCGATCGTGAACTGTTCTTCTTTGTCGGGAGCGTTTTTGGGCGATTGTGTCTTTTTGAAAATTGCCTCAGGTGCTGCTNNGAAATGCTGTAAGGTTTTTCCAAAGTGGATGTAATGGGGATTTTATGCATTTTAGAATAGGCTATCATGGTCGAACGACCGGTGAACTCTTTTAAAAATTCCGGATCTTTCCAGGGACTGACAATGGTCGCCTCTGGCATCAATTTAAAGATCGTTAATTCAAAACGTACTTGATCATTGCCTTTGCCGGTGGCCCCGTGTGCAAAGGTTTGGATGCCTTTCTTGCGCGCGAGTTGCACTAATTTTTCAGCAATCAACGGTCTTGCGAGCGAGGTGCCTAATAAGTATTTTCCTTCGTAAACTGCGTGGGCCATAATGGAAGGAAAAATATAGTGGTCGACGAATTCATTTTTGGCGTCGATTATAAAGACTTCGCTGGCACCAATGTGCATCGCTTTGCTACGGGCTTGTTCAAAATCTTCCTCTTGACCAACGTCGATCAGGGCGCAAACAACTTCAAATTGCCGAGCGATCAACCAATGTAAAATCACAGACGTGTCCAGGCCACCGCTATAGGCGAGAAGCAGTTTGGTTTTCATGACATCTTTCCTTTCAATAATTTTATAAGGAGTGCTTTTTGCACGTGCAAACGATTCTCACTTTGATCAAAAATGACAGATCTTGGATGTTCCGGTAAAGTCTCGCTGAGTTCTCTACCGCGCAGCATGGGCATGCAGTGCATAAAGACCGCGTTTTGCTGGGCTTTATTGAAGAGCTCTTCGCTTACCTGATAGTCAGCAAAGACACTTTCGTCAACCTGCGATTCAAAACCCATGCTAGTCCAAACATCCGTATAGACTGCATGAGCGTTGCGCACAGCGCTCTCCGGTGAGGAGTGGTAGAAAATTTTACTGAGATCGCAACGCTCGCGTATTTTAGCGGGCGGGCTACGATGGGCTGGTGTCGCAAAATGGACTTCAACGCCAAGTCTTGGTGCGAGCAGGAGGAAGCTGTGCAGAATATTATTACTGTCACCGATGTAGCAGAGTTTGAGCCCCGCTAAGTTGCCAAAGCGTTCTTGGAGTGTCATGAGATCTGCAAAAATTTGACAGGGATGGTGGTCGGCTGAGAGGCCGTTGATAATCGGAATGGAAGAGACCTTGCTCATGCGTTCCAGATTTGAATCATCATGTGTCCTCAGCATAATGCCGGCGCAATACCCGGCAAGGACGCGTGCCGTATCTTCAGGCTCTTCGAACTTACTCGATTGAGATGAGCTTTCGATAACGTCACCTCCGAGTTCTCGCATGGCAACCGTGAAACTGAAGCGGGTGCGCAGCGACGGTTTTTCAAAAAGAAGTGCCAGTTGCATGCCAACCAGCGAAGTTTTATAGGCTCCGCGATCCTTCTTCAAGACATGCCCGAGTTCGAGAAGGGTCAGGATTTCTGAAGTGGAAAACTCCTCACCCGTCAGAAGATGGCTAGGCATGATAAACCTCCTGGAGAGATAGGACCGTCGTCTTTTGCGGCAGTTTTGGGGGTGTTCCGGCCGCAGTTTGGGCTTTGGCATAGGCATCTGCGAAATTTGCGGCAATTCCCATCACTTCTCCGGTGGATTTCATCTCTGGTCCCAGAGGTCCAGTAGGAAGTTTAGCTGAGGAAAAGACGGCCTGCTTCACAAAATAATGTTTAGGGTGGAGAGTCTTGGGTAAGCCTTGCGTCTTAAGTGTCTCGCCCATAACGCAACGCACGGCAATTTTGACCAGATCGAGGCCGAGAGCCTTGGAAAGAAACGGTACCGAACGGGAGGCTCGCGGGTTGAGTTCGAGAACATAGATGGTATCGCCTTGCAC
>PLEQ01000279.1 GCA_003136475.1 Deltaproteobacteria bacterium | reverse complement strand
TTCTTTTATCTCAGCATAATAATGATGGAGAAGACTCTCTCAGATTTGCAGGAATAGGCTATGTTTTAGTTCATCAAAATAAGGACGAACGCTACACACGATCGCAGGAATTTCATACTACGGTACAAATGAAACTCTTAGGGTGCTTAGTTGCTGCTCTTTTCTGCTGCATCCAATGCACGAAGGAAGATCAAGCTCCTGTGCCGACAGTGGATCACCCACAACAAGAACCACCGGTGCTGACTCCACCTGTTGAGCCAAATCCACCACCAACTGAACCCGAACCGTCTATAGAAGTCGATGCACCTATACCACCGGTGCAGCCTCCTCCTCCAGGACCAGGACCAGCTCCTGCACCACCTATTATTCCACCCGTGCAACCTCCTCCTCCAGTTATTGTGCAACCTCCTCCTCCGGCACCTACGCCAATTTGTAGTTCTGATCAAATCTTGCACAACAATCAATGCATCAGTCACGACCAATTCTGCGGTAGCGATCACTGGGATGGATCCACGTGCGTATATTGCCCACCTGAAGAACACTGGCAAAACAATAAATGCCAAAGTGACAAGGATCTTTGCGGTACGGGGCATTGGAATGGATACACTTGCATGGCCTGCAGTCCTGAACAAAATTGGTTCAACTACCAGTGCATGAGCCCTGAAGAATTTAATAAATGTAAAGACGGAAAACACTGGAATCTCTCACAAAAACGGTGCAGAAGCTGTCCGAACGGGTCGCATTGGAATGGCAAAAATTGTGTCTACTGCGCGATCGGTCAACAGTGGTTCCCAGGTCTGAAAAGCTGTTTACTTCCCATGCCAGTCCTAGAGTTTGCGTCAGCCGCGCAATGTGCTCAAAATAATCTCGGTCATAAAGTTGAATGGCAATGGGAAGCCAACGAAAATAAGTGCGTTTACACTGGATCCACCCCACGCTTTGTCATTTTTAGTGGGTATATTGGCGATGCGGGCCAGCGCAGACAAACCGCACAAACCGTTTTCAAAGAGCATCAAAAATATGCTGCCAAACATGACTACTCTTATTTTGTATTTGACAGCTTTCCGCTTGGCGGAGACGAAGGCCTATGCGAGTTTGCTGCAAATGCGACTAAAGGAGGCTGCTTACCCTACTGGGCGAAAGTCGCTCAGCTGTTAAAATTTTTGCGACAAGCTGAGGGAGACAATTTGTGGTTTATCTGGCTTGACGATGACATGATTCCTTTGACGCAAAGGAATAAATTAGAATCTATTGTAAGCGATGTGTATTCAAAAGTACCTACCACAAGACTCATCATCACTGAGGATGCCGATTCTAAAACGAATCCAATGAATCCCGTGAATACCGGGTTTTTTATGGTGAACGCGAGCCTTCAATCAAAAATGCTTGTCGAAAAATGGTACGCAGAACGTAATCACTTTGAAAGCAATCACTATCTTGGGACTTGCCTCAACCAAGCCTGTCTCCATGAACAGGAAGCCCTGCGCGTTATGCTCAGTGCCAACGAAGAGATCCTGCATCAGAAGGTCACGGATCTGATCACCATACTGCCTCAGACAGGGACGCACTCGGTTCCCGGCATTAATCGCTTTCAGAGACCCAATCATTTCGATGCGAACCGGTCGAACACCTACTACAATTACTCCAATGATCCTGTGGACAGCAAATGCCAGCCTGGTACCGACTTTCTTTGCCAGTGCACAGGCCTAACAAGTAAAGGTTGGCTTTGGGGTGAATTCCCAAACAGAGCAAGAGACTTAAGATCCGAGTGTCTAATGAACTTGATCAAGTCCGTACACTAAAAAGACCACCCTCGCCAAAGAAGCAGAGGCTTTCGTCGACGTCAATTAGCATTTTTTACTTGGAGCACTTTGGCTTGAAAAAAGTTTTTTTTTAACAAAAGCAGAAGAGCAATCGCTAGCACCAGACACTGCGCAAAGAAAGTTTCTTGCAGAGGATAGAGACCCAAGATATCGATCAAGGGGACAAAATTTAAGGGTGTAGCTTTCAAATAGCCGGCTGCCACCAACTCATTAACAGCCTTCCCTGCAAGCACGACCGACAGCAAGACCATAAAAAGGCTGGTCGTAAAGAAAAATTGCTTCAGAGGCAGCCGCACATTGAACTTCAAGATCGCCAAACAGAATAGCGACAAGATCAAGAGCCCAGCTAGGAATCCGCTCAAGACTACATAAGAACTTTGAGCCGTGGACAGCAGAGCTGAGTAAAAGAGAACGGTCTCACATGATTCCCTAAAGACTGCAAGAAAAGAAATACCGGCCAAGATCCATAAACGTTGCGTGCTGATAGCATAACCGGTTTTCTGCTTGATATACTTTTGCCAGCGACTGTGTTCAGCCTGACTCAGCAACCAAAAACCTGTATAAAAAAGCACAATCGACGCAGTCAAAGTACAAAACGCCTCAATACTCTCGCGAGTAGCACCGGAGAGTTTGAGAATTTTCTCAAACAAAACGTACGATGCCAAGCCAAAGACCACAGCGAGCAACCAACCGGCATGTATCCAAAGCCGAGCTCGGGGCGCATTCATATTCTTAACGATCATCAGCAGAGCGACGATGATGAGAAAAGCTTCAAAGCCTTCGCGAAGGATGATGATCAAGGCGCTCAAAAAATCCCCACTCCCCCACACTTCTTTTTGTTGGGAGTGCTGACCCAATTTAACGTGGGCTTGTTCGACGAGCTTCTCAAGAGCCAAGATAGCCAGTTCAAATTCCTTAACTTGGCCTTTTGCAGCATAGGAGCGAGCGAGCGAGAAGCTGCGTTCCACATTGAGTAGAAGAGAGTGATCGGCAACTGCCAAGAGAGCTTCGATATTTTCAAAACCTTCCAGATAAGCATCGAGGAGTGTACCGTTCGCTTCGGCGTAGGATCCCGCTTGAAACTGCTCTTTAGCCGTCTGAATATGCTTCTGAATAAAATCCCAGGGGAAGTTTGAAGAGCTGGCTTGTCCAAGTCGAATAGGCAGCTGGGGTGCATAAGGGGCAAAATTCCGCAAGAAATCTAGGTGAGTCAAAGCTGCGTCGGCTAAAACAGAGGCTTTCGCTCCCGTCGGATGGCCTTTGTCCAACCACGTCTGCAATTCCTGATTCGTATGTCTTGCTAGAAAGCCGAGGTCGGGCGGGAGCAGCCAGGAATCGCTAGCGGCAAGCTTAGCCCAGAGCTTAGCCGATTCATCAGTCACAGCGCTCGCTTCGCGTGACTGATGATAGTGCAGGCTCATGAGGTAAAAACTAACGCTCCACATTTGGTCTTGCGTCAAAACACTTTCAAACGACAGCATGGCTGTTCCACTGATCCCGGTGTGCAAGGTGTTGTAATATTTGAAGGGTGAAGCGTGGCGCAAGTAATCTGCATCATAAAAACTGCGAGGTGCGGGTCGTAAACCAGCTGCGAGTGGCCCATCACCAGCGCCTTGTGCACCATGGCACGATGCACAGTGTTGCCCAAAGATCTCTTTCCCAGCCACAAAGCTCGGTCGTTGCGAAGGGGCGGAACTGATGCCAAAAGCACTGATGAATTCATCCCGCAGAAAACGGGTCAACACGAGCACTTTATCGTGAGCACATTTCTGAGCAATGCATAGGTTCAAATCGTGCAGAGCTGCGACGATTTCGCTTTGATGCGCGATAGGCGTCTCGAGGGTATGAAAAGATTCCTCAGCAGTACGCGCAAATTCCTGCATCTCTGCGAATTCGGTTTCACTAATCACTTTCCCGTCAACAACAGCTCCAGGATAGTCACCGGAAATATATTCAATCAACCCAAGCAGCCTGCGTTCGAAAGCCTCTTGCGCATGACTTCGTGTATCGGCATGCCCCACTGGGATGAGAAAAGAAACCCACACTAAAAGAAAAAAAGTAGAGGGGAGAGTCCGAATTTCCGGCTGCATGATCGCCACCATTTCCAGTCTAGTCTTTATCAGCATGATCTTGCTAAGCTCTATCATAATGATTACGAAGCGTCTAGTTCGAAAGGTTTTTAAGCGATGCTCTAGGCCTGGGATACATGAAGCTGATGATCGGAGTGTAGCACAAGACTAAAGCGGACGACAAAATCCCCACTCGTACCCATCGACGTCACGAAACATACACACCCGGTGCCCCCACTCCGCATCGTTTGGCTCCATCAAGCTCACCGCTCCGGCAGCAATGCCCCTTTTGTAAAGAGCATCGACATCGGAACAATAAAGCCAGAGGCTGAGCGGAATGGACTGTTGAGAACTCACGGGAGCCTGCTTATCGCTGCCAAAAGCACCTTCCGCGCCTAGGAGAATGCGCGCATCCGCAAAAGTCATCTCGGCATGCACACCGACACCATTGTCCTCGCGAAATTCTTCGAGCTTAAAACCAAAGGCTTTTTGATAGAACTCCGAACTTTTTCGAAGATCCTTTGCCGTCAAATAGGGCATCAGGGGAGCGAGTTTTTGCGATTTATTTTTATCTGTCATGAGTCCATCTCTTTACTAATAATTTAAGGGATCTTAGCGNNTTCTCAATTATGACATCAAGCTGAGAAACCTCGGCTGCCGGACGAAAGCGAATCAGGTTGTAGCCCGACAAAACTTTGTCCAAGGCTATATTTGTACCACCCAACAAGAATTCTGCGAACGAAAAAACAAGCGATAAATTACGGGTATATTTGGTCATGTTCATTCTGCTCAAAAATGCCGTGAGGTCCTCGCTCTTTTCAGAATTGTACTGGTCGAGATATTTGACTTCTCCTGTCTCTTCGTTATAACCACTCAGCACCACATACTCAAGTTCCGGAAAATGGCTGGCTATCAAAGCGATCAATGGCGGTTNNGGTTATTTTTGATGTCTTCTTGAAGAATTTTAAAAACATCCGTGTACGAAAGTTTATGGTTTATAACTTCAAGATCCTGACAATATTGGTTAGCATATTTTGCGAGACAATCGGGATGAGGTCCAATTTCAGTGGGCAATTTGCCAAAAAGATGATCCGTTCCCCTGAAGAGCCCCTTGACACCTTCGCATAGCTCATTGCCTCCCCGCGTTTGCGGGCATTTTTCCGAAAAGCTTATATAATCACCAAGACTGGCATTTTGCACCATAGCCAGAGCTTTATAAACTGCGTTTGGGCCATTTTCTCGCTCCTGATCCTGTTGCGGCGTCAGCAAAGCAGCTTTCACTTGCGTTTCTGAAAGTTCAATCCAATCTGCATGAGCAGAAAGGGCAGGTACTGCCAGAAAACATGCAAAAAAAATAGGCTTAAGACGCATAGGTCCTCCAAATTATAAATCCGTTGAGTTTGCCGGGCTAACCCGGTATGAAGTCTTGTTAACAAACAAAGACTTCATAGGCCTTGAGGTCATCTATTCCCTATAACGAGGGAGCATCTGCCCTTTGAAGCTTCCTCTCCCTACCGCATTGGAAAACATTTGCCAAGGCCTTCAAACTTCTTAGGATCTTTTCTGTTTCAAAACAGAATGAGATACGCACATGGTTCGGAACCCCGAAAGCTCGACCAGGTACGAAAACCAAGCGTTCGCTGAGAGCCTCACAGGCAAATACCCCGTCATCGGCGATAGGCGTCCGCGGGAAGATATAAAAAGCGCCCTGCGGTTTCACGCATTCGACACCAAGTTTTTGAAAGTGCTCCCAGAGGATATCGCGATTACGTTGATACGGCGCAATGTCCACATATTGATCACCTATAACTGGAATTATGCGCTGCATCAAAGCCGGAGCGTTGACAAAACCCAAGGCCAATTGGGACCAAGATAGGGCTTGTACCAAATCTGCACAGTCGTGACAAGTTGGGGATAGCGCCACATAACCAATGCGTTCACCAGGAATGGCGAGTGCCTTGCTGTAAGAGGTGACGAGGATCGTATGTTCGTAGTAACGGATCGGCGGGGCAAACAAAGCCTCGTCAAAGAGAATTTTAGAATAGGGCTCATCTGTAATGAGGTAGATGGGCGTTTGACGACCCAAAGATTTCTTAAACAGGAGATCACCCAAAGTCCGCAAGTCGCTCGCAGAGTACACCGCACCGGACGGGTTGTTGGGGGAATTGATCAGGACCGCACACGTCTCCGCACAAAGGGCGGCTTCGAGCGCGGCAAAATCGATTTGAAAATCTCGCGTCGTAGCCACTTCACGGACGACACCACCGTGATTAGCTATGTAGTTTCTATATTCTGGAAAAAAAGGCTGCAAGATGACGACTTCATCACCTGGATTGAGGAGCGCCTTCAAAACGATGTTAAGACCACCGCCAGCACCGACGCACAAGGTGATGTGATGAAAAGTGAAGGGTAGCTGATGCTCTTGACTGAGTTTTTCCGCAAGATAGGCGCGGACATCTCTGAGTCCGTGCGCATCCATGTACCGATGCAAGCCGCTTTCCTCAGATGCCAAGATTTTTAAAGCAGCATTTTTAAAAGCCAGTGGCGGTTCCAACGTGGGATTACCCAGACTGAAATCAAAGACTTGGTCTGCGCCGAATTTGGCACTGAGTTTTTGACCCTCTGTGAACATCTGCCGAATCCAGGCGCCCTCTTCAAGCTTCGTTTTAATAATTTTTGCTACCATCTCTTATCCTTTTTTGTCGAAATGCAAATGTCATTCCACATTGAAACGCTTCGATTAAAAAAACCTAAGAAGCTGTTAAAGCCTTTCGAGCTAAGCTGAGATCCTCCTCGGCTTAGCCTCGGGATGATGAGAAGGCTCGTCATTCTGAGGGTAGCGAAGAATCGCAGTCGGAGCTCTTCCAGACTTTTCAAACAGCTTCTAATACCGTCAATTAGACTTATTGTACTTCTTGGCATTCTCATTAGAATTTCATCTTATATAAATCTAACAAACAAATTGAGGTACACATGAAAAAACTCGTCCTCGTATCCGCCATGCTTATCGGTACGCTACCCACAATGGCCGCGAGCTTCCACACCAGCGAAGCACGCGTCGACCTTTTTAACCACCACGCAAAAGCCGAACGTCTGGCTTTTGAACTTGAAGAGTTCGCACGACGTTATGAAGGCGGGAGTCACGGCGAACGCGTCGCACATGAAGCCCGTAAGATGCTCAGAGCCGCTCACGAATTGCGCGAAGGCCTACGTCATCATCGACACCCTCATCACGTCCGCTCCCTAGTGCGCGAACTCGATTCTAAAGTCAACGACTTCGCTCGTGTTGCTCCCCTGCATGCCGGTAACCACGCTCGCCACATCCTCCATGAAATCCACGAAGTCCTTCGCCAGGAACTCTAGGCCTCTCCCCGCCCGGCGTGCGTGGGGGCTAAGCGTCTCACCTAGCCTGACTTCTGCAAGATGGGAAGGGACCCTACTCACTTGTTTTTTTGATCTTCTTGCCAATTTTTCCAAATCATAAACGTCAGGCAAATGTAAGATTCACTCTTCGTCGTCGAAACGAAACGCTATGATAGATGAGAACTCAATTCAATTTACGGATAAAACACCGGGACCAGCCAATGAAGAATAGGAAATGGATGAGCTACCTAACAAGCATCACCGTTAGCAGTCTCTCGCTTGCAATACTCATTTCCTGCAAGACCAAAAGCGGTGAGACCAAACCACCGACGGCAGCCACGACCGCGTCCGCCAGCGCCCAAGGTCAACTAGCCTTGGTTCAAACGTCCGATCTTAATTTTTCAACGGTAAGCCCCCTTAGCCTTAGCCAGCAAGATTTCCGAGTAGACGGCATTCGTGTCGGTCTGCAACAGTATATCCTTTCCAGCACTCCGATCCTCACGTACCAACTCCCGTTCCAGGCCGACTATATTCAAATTCTACGTTGCCCTTCGAATAGTGTCATTTACGGGGGGGAGGACGTTCTCCAAAACCTGGAAGAATACACAACCGCTGCTGAGGAAAATCGTATTTTCCAAGCTAATAATTTCTGGCAAGCAGCACTGAGCACCCCAAACTGTGTACTCGTTGCGGACTCCTTTTCCGACCCGTTTTTTTTGGATGGCAGCGCACCCACCGGCAGCTATTATTACTACATAAGAGCCTGTGTCGACACTCAACGCATGCAAAAAAACCCTTACTTTACCCCCACCAATTGCAGTCGTCAGGTTACCAGTTCGGTGGTGTTTAATTTCGTCAGTACGCGCCAACAAACTCAGCTCATTCAATTTCAAGAACTTGCGAGTCTCCAAGCTCGTGAAGCCACCCTCAGTCGTCAGATTGTCGACCTGACGCAAGTGCTCGGCTCAGCGCTTATTCACTGCCAAAATAACCGAAAATCGGCGGTCGCGACCGCCAGCACTCGCACCACGATTGTCAACTACGCAAGTCTAGCAGGCGGCGTGGCTGGCGCCCTTGCCGGTGGCGTTTACGGAGCCGCAACGATGCCTAAGGCCAGTCCGGTCACCACCAAAGTGACAGGCGGAGTCATCGGTGGGCTTGCTGGAGCTGGGGCTGGTACCTTGGTCACCTTCCTCATGGGCTCTGGTTTAGAATCCCTCTTCCAACCCTTACCGACAACGACCGACCAAGATCCTGCGTGTTCCACCGACATGACACAGGTGCAAATCGACGCTCTCATGAATTCCTATCTGCTGGAATCCACCCAGGGTCCCGCTGTCAATCGCCCCTGCAGCTGCGGGAACGCGAATGCACTCGGCTTTCAAATCCAGGCCCTACAATTGGAAGTGACGAACCTGCAGCAAATGATAACGTCCACTTTAAATAGCATGAACAGCGGATCCAGTGCCACGGTACCGACGAACTAAGAACCCAGACCGGGTCTTTACTTGGAAAAGGCAAGTGTATGTTTAAATTTCTAAGCGTCCTCACACTCGTGTCTCTCGGTATCCTTGCGTGTAAACATAATGCTGCGGCAACCGACACGGCAACACCTGCAAACAGTCTGCAAAACTCAGGAACGACGAGTTCGGGTTCGCAATTTCAATTGATCGATGTCAGCAATTCCAAAGTTGGCATATCACCTGTGACCGTCTCGCTCAAAAACTTCGGCGTTATGGTACCAAGCTTCACGATCGAATATAGGAACAATAACTACGTTCAAATTCTACGCTGTGCGGCTTCCTTTCGCCAAGAGCTCGAAACTGAGTTCAGTCAAGTCGCAGCGAACAACAATCTTTCTATACGCCAGTGGCCTTGGCTCGACGCCTTTGGTAATTCTATCTTCTGCGATGTCGTCACCACGCAAACTACGGCTAAGGAATATGCGGATCTCGCTGCACCAAACGGCAATTTCTTTTACGTGATCAATCCCTGCGTTTCTTCAGAATTTTCGACGACCGGTCAAAATGCTTGTTCCTTTAACTTAACCTGTACCGATAATTTTCAATTTTCTGGCTCCTTGTCCTCGCAATTTATCCTGCAAGCGGCCCAGCTCAACCAAGCCCAATCCCAATACGACGGGCTGGTTCTGCAATTTCTCGGACTCGTCCAAGAGCTGATGAACGATCAAAACTCCTGCCTTGCTGAATTTCAAAACGCCCAAGCCAAACAAAATGCCGAAGAGGGTTGGGCCGATATTGGCACCGTCGCAGGAGGTATCGTGGGGACCGCATTCTTGGCTTCCTCGGCTCATTCGCGTTGAAAGGCCGGGGTTGGGAAAATGCCACGGGTATGGTGGGTGGTGTCAAAGCGGGGATTGCGCGGAACCCTTATCTCGCAGCCGGAGTCGTCATGAGCGGCGCGGCGGGAATTGCTACGCTCCTGCGCAAACTCCTGGCGTCTGGCTCCAGTATAGGGCCTAATTGCACCGCAGCCGAGCAAGTGGCTGCCCAGATCCAGAGCATGAAAGACCAAAATGTCCTCGGAACAGCGATGGCCAATCTCATTAGTGTTTCCCAACAGCTGACAGCAATGAACAGTCAGTTTAGAGGTTTTGACAACTGCATCCTTACCGACGATCCCGGTGCCTGTGCTGACCCCTTAAAAAAATGAGTGGTTTGCTAGGACGCTCGCTTGTTCGCCCAATATTTATGCTGGTGGAGTATGCGCATTTCTGTAATGAGATCCTCCCAATTGCCGATCGGCTTCGTGATGATGCCTCGTGCGCCCGTTTGAAGGCATTCTAGGCATTCCTCACTGGTCGGATCGCCGACCGTCATAATGTAGATCTCCAATGCCGGATATTCTTGCTTCAAGTGACCGATCACTGCAAGGCTCGTCTCATCCGATGTCAAATCCAACAAAACAACATCGAATAGCTTCTCCTCCAATCGCTCCAACGCCAGTTCAATATCGGTAAAAGCTTCGACCGAAAAATATTCCGTCATGTGCTTGTGTAAGCTGTCGCGGACCGCTTGCTCATCATCGATGACCAGGACGCTCCCCCGGGCAGCACCTCCCAGAGGTGGTGGGGTCTCCAGAGGCGCAGGCTCGGCTTTTAAAGGAACAGGTCGCAAATGCGAGGCTAAAAATGCCAAAAACCTTACGCGGAGCGAGCGTACTAATACTCCGATCTGAAAGAGCTTAGTTTTGGGCGAAGGGTCCATGATAGTCGCAACCCGTATAAAATCCTGTACCTAATTAAGTTTTATCGGCTTTTTTGGGTTAAAACCTAAGTGGGGATGAACGGACTCAGAGGGAGTAGCTAAGCTGCATCGCGTACTTGCGCATTGGCTTCCAATAACTCTTCCGGAGAGACAATCGCAAAAGCACCTTCCGATTTAGCGATAATCAGCGTGCCAACCGCGTTGCCGACAATGTTACAAATCGTTCGAGCATCCGACATAAAACGGTCGATACCTAAAAGAATGGCCAGTCCGGCCAGAGGAATCGGAGTCCCGGGTATTGCAGCGAGTGTAGCAGAAAGCGTGATAAAGCCCGCACCGGTCACGCCTGCAGCCCCCTTCGAAGTAAAGAGGAGTATCACAAATAAGGTCAGGTATTCTTGCATCGTGAAAGTGACTTGATAGGCTTGCTGAATAAAGAGCGCGCCTGCTGTGACATAGATAGCTGTACCATCCAAATTAAAGGAATAGCCCATCGGCAAAACAAAACTTGCCACCCGTTTCGAACAGCCAAATTTTTGTAATTTACTCAAAATCTGCGGAAAGACGGATTCCGACGAGGATGTTGCATAAGCTAGTACCATCTCTTGTTTGATATACACCAGAAGCCGCAGCACAGGGATCTTGAAAAAGAGCGAGGCAATCACGCTGATCAGAACACAAAAGACCAGCATACTCAGCACGACCACCAGAATGAGACCCCCCAAATTCATCAAGCTGTGCAAACCCGCTTGACCAACGGAATAGGCAATAGCGGAAAACGTTGCGATCGGGGAAAAACCAATAATGAGGTTGATAATTTGAAAGAAGAACTTATTCGCATTCTCCACAAAGGCCAGCAAAGGCTCATTTTTCGGGATGCGTAAAATGGCAACTGCGCTAAGGAGAGCTAGAAAGATCACGGCAAGCAGATGGTCCTGCGTGAGCGTGTGAAAGAAATTGTCAGGAAAAATACTGTATACGAACTGTTTTAAGTTGGTCCCTTGGACTTTAGCCACATAACTTGAAATATCGGGTTGCGGAAAACTCTTCACATCGACACCATGGCCTGGTGCAAATACAATCATGGCGCCGAAGGTTATAAGAATCGCAATGAGCGACATCACTTCAAAATAAACGATGGTTTTGACAAAGAGGCGGGACATCCCTTTTTCCTCTTTGGCATGACTGCACATTCCTGCAATCAAGGAAAAAAAGATAATCGGCACCACCACTAACTTTATACACCGTATAAAAATGGTCGATATGATTTCGAAAATACCCGTGTGATTCGGAAAGAAAACCCCATAAAGTATACCGAGTACAAACGCTAATAGTATTTTAATAAACACCTTGTCATGCATTTTTGCCGCAGCTATCACTTCGCTCCCTTTCCCACTCCAAAATTACGGAACATCTCATCCCTTCATGCAAACCCGATGAAGAGTGCCTGATTTGTCAAGGTTCCGAAATAAGGATTTACCTGATTGCAATTTGGATTCTTACACGCTAGAAAATTAAATGAAAACAATAAAGTACCAAAGGATCCGGACTATGGCGTAAGGTTATCCCAACGTCTGACAACGACCTCCAAGGGAAGGAAGAGTAACAGAAAAAAGAACCACCACGAATCAAAAATCCAATAGTGATTTGTAAGGGTCCGATAACGAGGGGGGAGGAAAACGCCGTTGTGCCCCGTGCGCTCTTCCATCCACGTTTCAATCTGCTGGGCAGTCGTGGCAAAATCGTTGAGCCACATGACTTTCGCTCCTGTCAACTCAGCAAGTTGCTGCATTTTCAACTCGCTGGCGCCGACACCTTGGTCTTTGATCATTTCGGGAATTTCTGCGGTCTGGGCCTCCACAAGGGAGCCAAAGGCGGGATGTTCTGCGCGTATTTCAAGACGACACGTTTTCGCCTTGACAAGCTGATTCTCTATCTTTCCCGATAAAATGGCCTGTGTGGGTCCGGTCTTAGTGATGAACACATTCTGCAAGTCAACGGTGTTGTTACAAACTTTAAGATGCCAATGAGAATCCGGTTCGAAATAGTGAACCGCAGGTCCCTGCAACCACACACTCCAGTCAACCGGCTCATTTTCACCCCACGCTTGCAGTTGAAAACGTGATGCCGAAAGCGGTTTACGAAAGTCCTGACGCAAAAGCCAGGCAAAGGTGCTCTCCATAAGATGATTGTAGACGGTTCGGGAAATTTGCGCTTGCGGGTTCAATGCCAGGTGCCAGAGTTGATCGGTGAAGAGCCAAATCGCGCGCCCTTTGCCGNNCGCGAGGGGAATTTTTTTGCCATCAGCGGTTGTGGCATCCAGAAGCGGTGTGTAGTCGCTTTTGAATTTCACATTTTCCATGTGATGCAAACCTTTAAGCGCCGGCACTTGCCCCAGTTGCTCCGCAAAGAGCGCCCACTCCTCAAAAACATCCGCAAGTGCCAACTTACCAGGATTGGGATGCGCTAACGCGATCGTGTAGGAAAGATTCTTGTCGTACCAAGGACCATTTTTATCCACCGAAGCTTCGGAATCTTCCCATAAACCTAAGCCCACATCGTCTTGCGTCGTTGTAAGATCGAAGGGCAGCAATTCCCGGAGGGGTGAATTTTGCAAGTCATGACTTTGTAAAGCCCGACGCCCACCGATAAAAAACAGGCCTCCTCCCGCTTTCACAAACTCAACAAGATTTTTCTGATAACTTGGCATGAGAAATTGCAACAAGTTAAAATTCTGCAAGACAATCGCACGAAAATTAACCAGCTCCTCACTAAACAAACGCGAAACCGGAAAAGGAATCAAACTCAACTCACGTTCATTCACATCTTGCACATCCCACGGGTCGCGCAGAATAAAAAAGCTGATGAGATCGTATTTGGGTTCCGATTTGAGGTAGCGACGCAAAAAGCGCCCGTCCCAACTCGGACTCCCCAAAAGGTGGAGTATCCCCAAAGTGTTGCTCACCACGTCGATCGACGCATAAGCCATCTTATCCCATAGCACCGTTTCACCACGTGGTGCCAGCACCCGCACTTCAATCTCGTGCTGACCGCGTGGTAGCGCAGGCAAGGGGAGAGTGCTGACGAGACTTTCTTGACCTTCGGGAAATATAACATTTTCAGACAGCAAAACTTGCTCACCCAGACTGACTTGCACTTGGACGTTTTCCAAGGCCAGTTGTCGACGCTTTCTGTGTAGCGTCACCTCACAGGTCGAAGGCCGACCATCGAAGGACAGCGGTGCTACACTGAGGTTTTCAATCCATAGGCGGTCACGTGAATTTTCGGAAAATCCGACGAGCATACCCCGCTGTTTTTGAGTCACATCGGTGCCAAAGCCTTGCCAAGTCGAAGGCCAGCGTGCGCTCGGCTGTGCGTCCCCTCCATCGCTGATCACAAGCCAAGATTCATGACCCAGGCGCGCAAACCACGTTGCAAGAGCCTGACGCAGAGGCGTGTAGCCCCGTTTGGTCAGACTGTTCTCCTGAGACAGTAAAGTCTCCTTCAATTCACAACCCAGTTGCTGACAGCTCTTGCGCAAACGGGTCAGCAAGTTCTGAGTCAACTTGGAGGGTACTTGGCCGTCATGTTCGTCTTGCATACTTGAGGAATCATCGACCAAAACGTAGATCGGCGATCGCTCCAAGGTTCGTGGCAGCTCCCGTGACTCGGAACGTGGGGTCAACGCAAGGACCAGTGGCAAAACCCAAAGACCTCGGCATAGACTCAGCAAAGTGCTGCGTCGAAAACCTAAGCGGGGTAAGAAACTCACACCCCACAGCACGACTCCTAAAGCATAGAAGGCGATGAAGATCCCATTCATAAGCGCGTCCTCTCGGTCAAAGTGAATCTACACAAGAACCAAGACTGCGATCCCTCGCTAAGCTCGGGATGACGAGGATGACGAGACTGCGTAAGCTCGGGATAACGAGGATGACGAGACTGCGTAAGCTCGGGATNNTAAGCTCGGGATGACGAGGATGAGTATGAGATAGTTTCCGGCTAGGCTCGAAGTTCATGATCACTCTTCAATGCAAACGTTTTAAAATCTCTCGCATGTGGATCTGGTCTTTTTTATAGTCTGTCGTTAAAGCCACCATTGCGATGTTGATAAAGAGACGCAATTTTCGTTCGGACGAAAGTTTCTGCTCACAGTTCGGAAG
>PLEQ01000020.1 GCA_003136475.1 Deltaproteobacteria bacterium | reverse complement strand
CGATTGGACTGTCGGTGCGGGCCATGATATCTACTTTTAGTGCTGGCAGAATGTTTCTGATGACTCCCCAGAAGTCATACCCATCGGAAACGATAGAAACGACTCCAGAAGGATGCACTTCTTTGAGCATACGTCGCAAATACTTGAGATCATCATTGTAGGCGCATTGGATCGAGTGTTCTGTCGCTGGAACTGAGGTTCCTACGGTTTCCTTTTCGATGTTTGCGTTGTAGTAATACTCTGCGGCTGGAATGGCCGGAATTGTGTCCGTGCCAACGAAGCCTGCGGCCATGTGGCCCATACCACTCAACATCGCGCTGCGGAGCGAACTCATGCCGCGCATCGAGAAGTCGTGACCTTGAAGGGCAGTGAACCACAGCATTTCCTGGCCAACAGTTTCAATACAGTATTCGTCCATCAACTTCTTGTACTCGCGGGCGANNCTGGTCGACGGCTGCCACAATTCGCATGAAGCCAAAGATTCCACGAAATTGGTCAACCAGAAGAAACGTGGATCGGTGTTTTGGATAGTCATAGTAGGAACACGCAACGGAACCAAAGTACCTTCGGGGAGTGCTTTGATCGAAAGTGGCAAATAGCCAAGATCATGAAGGTCTTCGAGGTGCTTGGTCTCTGGATTCTGGTCGCCAAGCGTGAACTTGATGATTCGCACGTATTCTGCGATTACTTCGGCTTTCGGGCGGTCGAAAAAATGTTCTTTGAATGCGTCAATCAGGTATTCTTTGTAAAAGGCCTGTCCGCCAAACCATACGACGTGCTCAACGCCTTTCATGCGGCTAGCGCGCGGGGTCCAAGTCGAATAGACGTATTCGGTACCTTGCGGGTACATTGCTCTGTGTGCAATTTTGTAAAAGTCGCACAGAATGGGCATAATTAAATGTTTCATGATAATCTCCTATCATGGGTTGCAGAGCCTATTGTTCGAGACTCTTTGTTTGATTTCGATAGATTTTCAGTCTTTGTCAATACCTGTAAATTCCATGGCACATGCAGGCCAGACACCAACTCGCCCTGGAGAGGCACGATATGATCCACTTCAAATTTTATGCCCAGTTCTTTAGTTAAAGAGGCTGCGGCATCGTAAAATATTTGAATTTGCTGTAATTGCAAATTGCTCAACCATTTTGGAGTTCGCTGTAGTTTTGCGGCCCTACGCTTTGCTGAGATTTGAGCAAATTTTGGCAGNNAAGTTGGTACTGCTTTGTATATTTCTTGTAGGCCTCTGGATTCTCGTTTCGCTTTTTGGCAATACGCTGATTGACCGTATCAGAGTTTTTCTCGTAATACTTGTCATTTGCTCTCTTCACAATGTCCCTATTGTCTTTCTGATATTTGGCCATGTAGATTGCCTTGCGCGATTTGCTTGCTTCAGATTTTGGCATAAGCAATTTGTCCCTGCACTTCTGAAGCTTCACCATCTTGAGTAAAGATCCTTTTAATTCCTGCGTCAAAAAGGGGTCTGAGACCTTTCGAAAAGATCCCGNNGTAACGAACAAACTGACGTTTTCCACTCCATATTTGTAGAGTTCATCGGCCAAAAGAATGAAAGTGGCGCCGCCGTCACAAATGTCGTCCACGATGAGCACATTTTCTTCGTGAACACTGCTGGAATTTGCCAATTCGTATTTCAGAATTTTGCCGGTCGATTGGTATCGAACCTTGTCTCCCCAGGTGTACGGGCGCCCGTACATATCTTTGTACTTTTTCATTGCGCCCTTGTCTGGAAACACCATCATGGTTGACTCACTATGAACCATAGCCTTTTCGACCTCATCAGTCGGGTACACGGCGCGAGAGTTGTAAATCAATTTTGTCGCCACATCGCTATGTGGGTCCATTATGATGATTTCTTCGAATTGTAAGGTATTTAAGAGGTAGGCAAAAGGAGTAAGAGCAAAGGTTGTCTCATTTGTGATCGCCTTGTCCTGGCGCGCATAAGGCAGATATTTGATCCGCAACGTACCNNGTACAACGGAAATTTCTAGCATCTAACAGCGCTTTAAGCTGTGCCAGACGCATGAACTCGCCTTCGTGTTGGAAATCCCACACGATATGAACCCAGTTTGTATCAGGAATCTCTAATTGAGGCACTTGCCAGACTTGGCTAGTGTTGTCAGGAAAACAGGTAACGTTTAACGGCGTACCATTAATGGAAATCATACAAACCCTTCTGCGCAAATATTCGTGCGCTTTAGGCGTCCCGAATCACATCAGGGGGACGCTGTACTTATTCAAGATTACAGCCCTTGAGGGCGAATGTCAACAAAAATCCACCAGGGTACTTGCTGTGACTAGCAGTTTTTCCCCTCGTTTGAGCCAAACTCTGACGCAGACGGTCAAGTCCTATCGCAAAGGCCTGTAAAATAACGGATAAATAGTGGAATGGTCGCGAGGGTAATAAGATTGAGGCGAAAAGACACATCCGATATCTACACTTGCCTTTATTAAAGGAGATTCACCAACTCCATCCTGACCAGTTTCAGAGGTCATTGTCTCATCTACGATTCACCGTAGCGATAGCTATCTTTGGCGTAGCGCCTCCTCGATTTATTCTCGTCGAGATACAGAGTTGTCCTTCTC
>PLEQ01000256.1 GCA_003136475.1 Deltaproteobacteria bacterium | reverse complement strand
CTATATTTTTGAGCCAATTCGGGGTGCAAATTTACGGTCTCTCTCACAATTTCTGGAGATAGATCGTGTTTTCCTACGGGCTGCTCGAATTTAAAAACTTCAGATTTACCGAAGTCATGGTACGTATTACCAGCGCCTTTTTCGAGAACCAAATGGCTGAATTCGATGTCATCAGCCGTGATTCCGTTTTCCTTGATGTCTTCGTATATCTCTTTATCAATCGTGACGTGAGTCATGAATTGCTTATATACGTTGCCAACCCTGTTGTACTTGTCGTATAGCGCCTTGTACTTGGGGTGCAGACCTTCGATTTTAAGCATATAGTACTTCAAACCAGTGTGTTCTGATGTGAAGATGATCGGTTTAAAGATCATGCTTTGCGGGTCCGGTGAAGAAATGTCGTTTTCCTTCACATACCTCTTGAGTTCTTCCATATCGAACTCGTCCATGCTTTTGAAAATCTTGATCGACATGTGAAGCGGAATGTCGTCCACCAGCATATGTCTACCTTTTATATTCACATGAAATAAAACGTCACAGCCCTTTGCCGCTTCGTCTTTGTAGCTTTGGTGTACACCAACGCCCTTATTCGCGCCCATTCCCGCCTCTTACATGGAGTTGACCGGCCATGTGGTGCGACTTGTAATCAAAGTTATGATTAAAGAAGCATCCTCCGCCAGGGAGCGTATGAAAGCCATCAAAAGGTGGCTGTTCGTAATACGACGTATCGTCTCCATAATGTGAACGGCCCGCATAGGCACCGTGGTGAAATCTCATTTCGTGCGCCATTCCAGTCGAGTAGATGGAATGACCTTGGCCCAATTTCGCGGCCAACTGATGCAGTTCTTCTGCAACTTTCGGAGTTATCTGATAAATGATAATACTCTTCTGCACACTGCCATATTTGCTCTTTATCTCGTGAGCATCATAGCCAGCGTTGTACAGGTGGTTTAGAACCTGATCGTGGCCCATGTTGATTTCGTTATTCTGAGGATGTAGGGGTCGCTCTGCGGAAAAGATAAAATGCGGGCCACGCACTTTCTCTTTGTGATCGGCCAAAGCGGCCAAAATTCCTTTGTCGATTCCCATGAAGCCTCTTAGATATTGTCGATGAAGAAATTGTTCGAGAATATAGCTCTTAATTTCTTGACTAACATATCGCGTTTTACGATCAAATCTTCGATGCGCAATTCGTACTGGCGCGGTCCTGGACCCGTGCTACTTTGCGAAATACCGTCTTGTGATTGTGACTGAGAGTTGTAACGGTAAGTTGCAGCGATTTCGCTCAAAATGGAAATTGCAGCGATGGTACCAATCAATTCATTGACTGGAGCAGGTACTTGACCTTCCGCAGTAGCGAGACCAGCGGTATATTGGATCTGCCAATATGCTGGCACCCAGTTTAGACCGTCCATGACAGTCAAAAATGCAATACCTGCGTTACCCACTGCGCCAGCAACTTGGTTAACACCATAAGCTGCCAAAAGCGGAACAACGTTGATAAGTCTTTTTGCAAAGTTTGTTGTTTCGATCCAGGTTGGTGGAATTGTGAAAATGTTATTGTTGTCAGCGCTCACGATTGCAAGCTGCTCAAGACTGATGATCGGACCCTTTTCTGCACGAATGTGGATGTACGCTTTGTATAGGGCATAGTCAAACGGCACTTTATGTTGGAATGCTTCGCGTGTGATCGTCAGTTTCAGAAGGAGTTCTGCTTCGTTCATTGCCCAGTTTAGTTTTTCGGTGAGATCGGCTGGGGTATATACGTCGCCATTCCACATGCGCAAGGGAATACCCTTAAGAAACATGCGTCTAAACTTGTCTTGATCGAGCATAGGCTCGCAGCGAGTGAGTAATCCAGAAGTTTGCGCAGCGTGTACGGGGTAAACGGCTGTGCCGTCTACCTTAGAACCAGTGTTTGTAAAATCCATTAACAGCTCCCGTTAGAGCCAGGCAGTTCTACTGACATTCCGTTTGTGATGCTGAATGTGCGAGTGGCGGTTCCTTCGGTAACTTGAAACAGAACGTTTCCACTTCCAGGGACCTGGGTAGGTGCGAGGGTGACTTGCCAAATTGAGCCGTCGAAGGGACTAACCTGTGTTGCGATCAATTGTATCACTTTTGAGTTGTCAATGGAAGGAAAAGTAACGAGGACGTTTGGTGCTGCGGGCGCGACCAATCCTGTGCCTGCGATATATCGTAGGCCGGTGCCAAAAAGTCCGCCGCTGCAACTGCAACCAGCCGCAGGCTGATCGAGGTCAATTAGTTGAAAGTACAACGTAACTGGGTCGCCAGCACGGACTTTCCATTGGTCCTGATAGGAAAACTGATTGACATTTGCATAATTTACGATAAAATCAGCGGATAATCTCATATTGACACATGCTCCAAGGTACGATATATTCAGGTTAAAGATTGCTGGACAAAACGTTGGTTTTTTCAACATATTGAAATGTATAGCCATTTATCGAATCTTTTCGCCCATTTAGATGTCTTATTAAGAGATAAGCAGAAGTGTTTGAATATTTTGCAGCACTCTTTATAGATTGAAAAATTTGCCCATCACTTCTAACTATTGGCTTGCCGCCAAGTTTTGATCGAACTTGATCAGCCCTTTCTCTGCCGTATAGTTCTTCGTAGGTTTTACCGGCCTGTGAGCGATTTCTTCTGGCCAAATCTTCTCTTTTTATACCAAACGAGCCNNGTCGTCAGACCTTTTTTTACCGTATAACTCTTCGTAAGTACTGCCTTTATTCTTTTTATTGCGAATGATATTGTCCGGTCTTTTGCGACCATACATTGGATTATTTGACCCAGACATCGGATCTCCTCCTGGCAATATATTGAAGAGATCTATGCCCTTAGAGCGAAAATCTGCAATCAGA
>PLEQ01000178.1 GCA_003136475.1 Deltaproteobacteria bacterium | reverse complement strand
ACTCTTCAATGCGTTTAAGGTAGAGCAGCGAAGGACCATCTTTAGCTTCGATGAGAAGGCAGTCGAGGAAGCACTTCGCAGCTTTGGCCCATTCCTGCTTGCGATAGTAGACCCGACCTTCTTCAAAACGGCCGATGAAATCTTTAATATGGGCTTCGGCAATTTCACCAGGTCGCAGAATATTGAACACTTTAATCGGTTCGCTTTTGCCTTTCACGCGAATGTCATCTAAATCCCGGCAGATGCGATCTTTACGCAATAGACGCGCGACTGTGAATTCACTGACGATGAGATGTATACCATATTCCTTGGTCAGACTCTCCAGACGGGAGCCAAGATTCACAGCATCACCCATGACGGTGTAACAAAAACGTTCGGTGGATCCCATATTGCCAACGGACATTTCACCGGTATTGATCCCCATACCTATATCGACGAAGGGAAAACCTTTGGCCTTGAAGTCATGTTGAACTTTTTTCAATGCGCTGAGCATCTCGATTGCGGCATCGACGGTTCTATCGGCTTGGTCGCTTAAAGCGATCGGGGCTCCCCAAAAAGCCATGATGGCATCACCGATATACTTATCGAGCACTCCACCGCTTTTCAGGATAATGGCAGTCATCGGTGTAAAATATTCATTCATAAATTCGCAAAGCTGCTCGGGGTTCAAACTTTCGGAAATCGTCGTAAAGCCACGTACGTCAGAAAAAAAGACGGTCAGTTCCTTACGTTCCCCACCTAGCTTCAAGCCGTCAGGCTCGTCCATGAGGCGCTCGATCACTTCCGGCGCTAGGTAATGACCGAAGGCACCTTTGATTTTCCGTTTCTCGTATTCCTCAGTGACATAACGGAGAATCGTTGTCGTGAGAAAGAGGAGGGAAATTTCTATAAAAGAAATCCCCATATAAACCCATTCATGCTTCGCGAGCCAGAAAAATTTGTCGAAGTAATAATATCCCGTCAGAAACAGGAGCGTGACAATTCCCGAGTAGATAGGGCGCAAGAAAATAACGAGCGGTGAGAAGAAAAGTCCCACGAGCAGCACCACGAGCATTTCGAAGAAATAGATCGATTCCGGACGGATTAGAAAATCCTGGCTCACAATGTTATCCACAGCATTCGCTTGGAGTTCAACGCCGTCGATGGTCGCGTCAAAGGGATTCGGCTTGATATCATTGACGCCGATTGCCGTCATCCCAAGCACGAGGCTGGCGCCCTTTAACCACGCTTTGGTTTCCTCATCCAGAGTTTGGTTATAGGCATCGGCTAAGCTCACGTGCCGAAAGGTTTTCGCCGGCCCACGCGGATTCAGCAAGGCTCGACCGATGCCTAGGGAATCGATGGGTACCCGCACGATATTGGTTTCGTCTTTACGACTGATGAGTTCCAATGCTTCGATACCACGCTCCCCGAATTCCACCAGTATGTCGCGATCCATCATTTCCGCTGCGAGTTTGAGAGAAAGGGAAGGCATCACTTGCCCATGCATGATGCGGACAAGCGTTACCCAACGCGTGATGGCATCTTCGTCGGCTTCGTTCGAAAAAAAACCTTGAAAAGGAGAAGCCGCTGTAATCGGAGCGATATTGGCAATGACACCGTGCGCCTCGAGAAAGGGGTAGTCATTCGGCCCTTTGCCCTCGGGAAAGATAAGGTTTTTGATCGCTGAGCTATCCATCTCTTGTAGACCTTCAAACGCGATCTTTTCGCGCATTGTTGCACGGACCTCATCTTGACTCTGAAAATAGAAATAGCCGAGGACGACGTTGTGAAAGGTCTTAATGCCGTCCGCAAGAATTTGGTCAGAAGGTGACACCGATAGCAACTGATTNNCGTTGGCGTGCAGGAGAATCGGTTCCAGAAGAGCTTTAGCATCGGCTACCGATGCTTGTTCAGACTCGCTAAAGACAGCGTCAAATGCGAGCCAATTCACACCGAGAGCTTTCAGATTATCAAAGGCTTTTTTATAGTAGCGTCGCGAGAAGGGCCAGCGTCCGAAGACGTCGATCGATTTGTTATCGATCGCCAAAATTCCAATCTTGGCTTTGGGAGCTTCCATACCGCGATTCCGAATACGGCGATCAAGGAGTGTTTTTTCGATAATAGAGATCAAGTCACTGTGCGAGCTTGCTCGCGTATAATGTTTATAAAGAAGAAAAACTGAGCTTAAAACTATTGAAAAACAGAGGGCTATCAAAAGACCTTTGTTCTTGAAGAAAAGTTTTAAGGTTCCCGTAGAAGCCATGCGGTTTTTCCAGTGTTCCGCCTATGTCTTCGGACGTTTGGCAGAAAAATGAAGGGGTTTGCGCCGCTAGAGGTGATAGCTCGGAGTGATGACAAAGGAGCTAAGACTGCGATCTCTCACTGCGTTCGAGATGACAGCCATTCTGGATGACAGAGTGATTTTGTCATCTCGAACGCAGTGAGAGATCGCAGTCTTAGCTCCTTTGTCGTGCACCTAAAAAGCGGCAAAGGCTGCCTAGCATATTTTGGATCTGCGAGACCGATGAAAGGTCTGGAGGCTTTTATGAGATCCAAAATGCTATGGCCACTAGGTGCCCTTATGAGTTTGAACGTTTTCGCACAGGAACTTCCGGAGAACTATATTCCTGTCAAACCAACAGCCATGGGGGGGGCTTTCACGGCCATTGCGAATGATGAGAATTCCGTTTGGACGAATCCAGCAGGTGTCGCGCGTATCCGTAAAGCACGGACCCGGAAAAAGGTCCACTTGGTTTCGTTTCCGAATATGGTTGGAGGAATCAATGCGCAGGGGAAGACGTTTTACAATAATTTTGAAATTGCCAAAACGCACGATGGGGGCACCACTGCGGCTAATGTTTCGAAAGCACTCAATCAGATGACGAAGATCGACAAACCGATTTGGGCACTCGCCGAGGCTAACCCGATCGCATTTATGGACTTAGGCAAGCACGTGCCGATTGCCTTGGGTGCCTATACCAACACGCATATCAAAATTGCCCCTGATGGGTCCTCTTCCTCGTTAGAAGATGTCGAGCTCGTTTCGGATTATGGGGCGAACCTAGCGTTTGCTTTCACCAATGCCAGCAATCGGGCGAACTTTGGCATCCAGATTCGACCACTGCTGCGTTATGATTATAGCGACCAGGTTGATGTTTCCACCCTTGTCAATTTTAGCAAACTGGAAAGTCGGGTCAAAACCCAAAGCAATTCGACGCATGCGGTGGCAATCGATATCGGTGGGATGTATACGCTTGCTGACTTCTGGTTTCCGACGATCGGCTTTGCCATCTTCAATATGCCAACGGGTTGTCAGGATAACTATCTCAATCCTTTTAGCGAGACGCGTCAGAAGATCTGTGGCACCAAATTTACAGGTAAGATTAACAATCCTGACTCACTCTATGTCATCGACCCCACGGACATCCGCCTTGGGGTTTCCATAACACCCCGGCTTTTTCACCGACTATCCTTGCGTTTTGCGGCGGATGTCCACCATCTTTATTTCCAGCAGGGCCAGCAATATGATGGTCTGCCGGGGGTGGACGCCTCGAAGTTGATCCATGGGGGCTTGGAATTGTTCGTAGGCAACCCCTTGCTTCCACCGCCTTTTTCAGTGCAAGTCGGGCTGAGCCAGGGTTTCTTCTCGGCCGGTTTCGTGCTTCGCATGGGCGCCCTTGCCGTGCAATTTGCGACTTATGGTGAGGATATTTCTGCCGAACAAAGCTCAGTTGAAGATCAACGGACGCTGGTGGGTTTGTCCCTGGAATTTTGAATTTGAGCCTTTTCCAGCCGGTCCTTTTAGGCTATAGTCAGTATGAATTTCGACCTAAGATTAGCCAGTTAAACCTACTATGAGTTCCGTCGTGATTGAGGCTCTGAGCCATTGCAGGCAGAACTTTTGAGAATGTATTTATGATCTATCGCATTATGAGACTTGGTTTTTTTGCTGGGGTTCTGTTTGGGTGCGCTCCGAGNNAACCGTTCCTTTCGGAACAGCGTGACCCGCAATCCCTTGCCAATACCACCAAGGTGTCCACTACAAGCGACGCCGCGAAGCCGAAGAAGAAAATTACCAAATCGAATGACCCTGCACCACTCACTCCAGCAAGTCCGGAACCGGCGCCGTTACCGGCCGAAGATGTAAATCTCTATCTTAAAGTTTCAGACTTGCAAACCAGTCTCTCGGTGAGTGATCTGCAAAGTGTACGTCGCATCGCTGCTGTGGCCGAACGCAACACCTTGAACCGCGCCATACTTGTCATTACGGTTCTTCGTTCCTACTTAGGGGTCGGCATCGACTCCGTTCTTTTTGAACAAGCAGAATTGACGGAGCGCACACCGCTAGATATTAAAAATTGGACTCAGGCTCGCTCTTTGGAGGAAATATCTCGCCAATTGAATCTTTCCTTCAAAAGTGAGTTTGAGGGCAATCCGTTTGTCCAAGATCTTTCTATTTATAATTTGACCTTAAAAGCTCTGGAACGCGAAGATAAGAACTCCACCTTTACCGCTGGTCTCCGCATGCAGGTCGGTGACAAGGCCGATCAATGGCTTAAGGTCCATGAAAAACTCTTAGGTCCGCAGGTCTCTGACAATAAAGCTAAGGCTCCAGCTGGGACAGCTGATAGCGCGCCCCCAACGACACCCGCGAGCGTCGCAACAAGTCCTGAGCCAACTCCAGCACTCGCCAGTTCTGAAAATAATGCGAACCTAAAAGATAATGGCGGTGCTGGTACGGATGGTGCCAGTCTCTTAAAGAAAGCCCAGGAGCTGAGCGAAAAAAACAAATTCCAGGAATCGATTCAATTGTTGCGCCGTATCGAAACCGCCAGTACTTATCATGCGACAGCCAAGCTTAAAATTCGTGATCTTGCTAATAAAGCGGTCAGCGAGCTACGCACCAAAGCTGCGCGTGCCTATCAAAGCGCTGTGCCGGTTAATGACTTGAAGGCGAGGGGCGCGTATCTCGAAGAAGCGCAAAAATTTCTACTCACCGCTATTCAACAGTATCCCGAATCCGATCAAATTGACTCCGTAAAGCAGAATCTCTCTGTCATCAAGAAAAGCCTCGACGTCATCAACAAAGATTCAAGCCGCTAGACCCGAATGCAAGTTTAAAACTGTTGATGGATGGCATCCATGGTCTTACCCAAGGAATTGCCAAATAGTACTGGCGTTTTAAGCGGCGCCTCGGTGAGGCCGGGATTCTGCATACGCAAAGCCCGCACGGCATCCTCCGGCGTGAGGAATATGGGGAATGTATCGCCATAGTTAAAGCCTTCGAGCAACTTGCGCGACTGGACCATGACACCAGAAAACAACAGTTGCACCCGCAAGCGTTTCCGAAGCTGCATGATCTCCTGCAGGAAGGTCGGGCAAATCTCCTTTTCATCTTGCAGATCTACGACCATATACTCCAAAGATGTGTGCTTTAACCAGTTGTGAATCTTGATCACCAACTGATCGCAGTCTTGACACGCTCGTGCTCTATAACTGCAGCTATTAACCAAACTGCAAATCACGGCACCGTCGATTAACGTGGGTATGATATCCATCATTAAAAATCCCTTACTTCCAGACACGTATTTAGGTTTCAGGGTCAGCTAACAGCTCATCGAACCGCTTCTGACGGTCAATCCAAATTCCGATCCATTTTCGTTTCAGTTCGGAAAGACTTCTTACACAGAACTCTTTTTTATATGCGTTGAGTCGCAATGACACCATTCTATGAACCTCTTCAACAGTACTAGCGTGAAAAACTAGCGGTTTCAATATGAAAGGTATCTTGCGGTTCCCAATGAGAGAAATCAAGCGCGCGTCTTGCATTTTTTCCAGTGTTCTCGTCGCTACTAAGTCCTGGCCGCTAGCGTGCGCTTCGAAGCTGATGGTCGTGATCAAAAGGCGCTTCTGGTCTGCTATTTTTTCCTCGCTGTTGATAGCAACTTTCCATTTCAGCCCATCACCGTCTGTGATAGTGTTGATCACGTTGTATTGCGTCCACTGATCCGCTTGCATCTTTGCACTGAGGTGTGAAATCAGAGCTGGTTTTTTGGGATGTGTTAAATAGTCCATCCTGAGCATATCCCGCGATGTGGGTAAAAATTATCAAAATTCTACATATCTTAAGTATAGTCTTGCTGAGTAGCTGCGCCTATCGCTTCACAAACCGTCATATCTACGTTCCCGATGGAGGCAAGACGATAGCGATTGCTCCCATCTACAACTCGAGTCGCATTGTGCTGCCCCATGATATACTGTGGAGCGCCTTGCAACAGGCCTTTGGATCGAGCGGCCATCTTATAGTCTCGACACCCGCTCGTGCGGATTATTTCCTACAAACGCACATCAAAGACGCGCGCTCCGCTGAGTATGAAACAGACGCCAAGGGCACTCCGCAAAATCCACAGATGTTCCTAGGTTCCAACAACGTACCGCTTGCGCCTAGCGCCTATGTCGATCTGCACGCGGCAGATATTTATTCCAAACGAGAGTCGCTCTCCTTCGTCGCCATCATCGAAATCTGGGACCTGCGAACGCGGGTTCTGCTCTTAAAAAAAGCTTACCCGCTAAGCTCAAATTTCAATATGGATGCAGTCCTATCGACTATCGAAAGCCGATACATTCGTAACGAGGAAAATTTCGAACTCTTCTTCGCTTCGCTTGCCAAAGGCCTCGCGCAATCGGTAGTTGCCGATCTCTTCACATCGCCAGCATTCACCGTGCAGCCGCCTTGAAGCAGCAGGCTCACTGCGGTGCGAGCGGTTGATTTTGATTAACCTTCGATAAAAGGTTACCATATTCACGGTTATAATTGAAGAATTTCACGATGAGCGAAAGATAGTACGTTCCTGTCCAAACCGTTTCCGGATAATCTTTACGCCAATAGAATTGCATACCCCAACAATTTGACGGGGAAAAATACTGCGCACCAGCCGAAGCATAGTACTGCATACTGGGCACTTGATTTTCTTTGGTGCGGATATCGTATTCGCCCAGGAGGGTGATGCGAGGAATGATCGTGGTGTTCAAGCCATAGCTGCGGGTGAGCGTTCGATTGAGAAGTAAGCCCCCAAAGCCATCATAGGAGATTTCTTTTTCAATCGAATACCCAAAGGTCAATTTGGTCGCAAAGACTGTCGGAGGACTAAAGCTAAAACGCAGTTCGGAAATCACCTTGGCGTAAAGGTCGTATTTGGCAAACGTCGACATCGTCCACTCTCGCAGATTCAAACTGAGATTCGTTCGCCACGGTGACCAGGCCTGAGGCAAGTCACCAGGCAGCTCGGTCGGGTCTTCGCTCATGTTTTCACGCTCAGCTTCTTTACGAAAATCGTAACTGATGCTGCTATCGACATGCAGAAAGGTTTTTTGATCGGATTCGAGAATGCGAAAACCTTTTTTCTTAGCATCATAATCGGAAACGGTCCCTCGGAGGGATTCCGTAAGGTACTGCGCATAGTTGAGCTCTTCGCGAGCGATAGCCTTAAAATCTTGGCTTTCCGCCAAATGCGGGGGGGGATTCATATCCTGCCAGGAGCGCTTAAATGTTAGCCAATCATGGCTGGTGTTCAGGAGTACAATCTGATGGGAAATCATCCGCTCCATTTCCGGTAAATAGTCGGAGTCAAAGTTTTCAGGACTTTCGGATGCGAAGTAGGTAAGCGCCTGCGAATTGACCAAGGGTTCGAATTGGGTCGCACCGGTAGGCAATGCATAGGCGTTGAAGATATCTCCGTAACCGCCTTTGCGCACGACGGATGGTCGCCAAGAATAGGTCAAACCCCAATTCATACGATGCGTTAAAAACTGCAAGCCCTCCGTTTTATCAGCATCGTTGGACGACATTTGGCGGGTGCCATCGATCGGCAAGTTGAATTCAAGACCCAGACGGGCAGTACGGATCGTATTGAAGGGATCGGTCTTTTCACCGATATCGACCGTTGGTAGGGTCGTTTGTGAGTAGCGATAGCCGGTCTCGATCGCGCGTGCTTCCAATTCGGTAAAGTAATTCACAACGAAGACCTGGTCCGTGATCAGCGGCACCAGCACATTCATCTTGGCCTGCGCCCAATTGCCGGAATTCAAGCGCACATTCAAATTGTTGCTGGGAAAGGGCTCATCGAAGGAATCATCATCAAAAAAATCGATCTTCTTATAGTTGAAGAGGAGGCCAGCATAAATCGGCTTGGGTTCCTCAAGCAGTGTGAAGAAGCGAGTCCGCAGCCTCATGTAAGCAGGAATCTGGTGTCCGGAAAAGCGATTATCAGACGTCATTTGATCGCCCCAACTGGAGCCAATACCACCATAGAAATCATTGCCATCCAAATGAATGTGACCCTTGGTCTTCGAAAAGAGGGCTGGCTGCGCCGGATTAAAACTCTCATTGTAGGTTTCGAAGTAGAGATCCTGCAGATAGCGATGATCAGACAAAATTTTGCCCTCGCTCACCAGCGATAAGCGCGGTGTCAGGAAGCTCATCCCCTTCCATTCGAGCTTGTTACGCCACGTATTATTGGGAGAGCGGATATAGGCATCGATGATGCCCCGGCACTCGGGTAAAGTAGGGTTCGTCAGACAATACGAGAAGCCGATACTATTCCAATATTGGGGACTCGACAAAGAAGGCGAGCTATACTCCGTCTCCCGTGCTGGCGGAAGCGGCTGGTGATTGAGCGTCGCCACAGCCTGTGCCAAGCCATCGGAATAAGAACGGGCGATATCGGCACGCTGATCCTGCAGCATGAGCCACTGACTATCGCGAATGGCTTCACCGGATAAGGTCCACCCCGAGTACTTCTTCGCTTGGTAACGCAACTCGCCGCCAAAACGAATCCCGCGTTTCTCGATAAGATCGAGCGTGACGGTCGAGTCCTTATCGGGACCGAGGTCGAAAAAAATCGGCTGCGAGAGTATCGAGCCATTAAAATGAGTATAACTCAAACTCGGAAAGAGGAAGCCTGATTGCCGCTGCCCCTTCATTGGGACACGCAAAAAAGGAAAATAAAGGATAGGTATGCCTTTAATCTCAATGACCGCATCACTGAAGTCAGCGTAGCCCTCGCCATAGGCATCGAAAGTATCGGCACGAATTCCCCAAGCTGGCTTTTCATCATCGTCACAGAAACACGGGGTAATCGCCATTTGTGTCGCCCGGTAGTGGTTGCCTTCCGTGCGCTCGATCCAGGCTCCTTCAAGCCTTACATAAGCCCCAGCTATCAAAGGTTGAGCTATAGGCAAGTGCCCTTTTTTACTTTGCTCCCAGAATTCCCGACGTCGTTCAATAGTCTCCCGCTTTTCAGCACCGGCTTGCGCCAAAATCGGATTTTTTTGCTTGGCAATAAGCTCCTCGCGTTCCAAAACCGAGGCATACTCATTGACGACAAGCGGCTTTTGCGAGCCTGCAACTTCGCTATAACGTTTCTTGAGGGCTGCTTTTTTGTCATTTAAGATTTGAAGCTGCCTGCCCTTGTCAATTTCAAAAGCCACCTCTTGCGGTGTGATACCCAACACGCGATGTCCGATATCGTCCACCCGTTTCGGATCTTCGGTGACGACAAACGCGTTTTTTAGAAAAAAGTCTTCGGTACTAGAATTATAAATAACCTCATCGCCACCCAAAACTTGGTGGGTGCTCACTACAAGCA
>PLEQ01000398.1:1503-5272 GCA_003136475.1 Deltaproteobacteria bacterium | reverse complement strand
AGTCTTAGCTCCTCACGGAGTCTGCCCCGAGCGCAGTCGAGGGCTTCGGGTTGACGAATATAGATAGATTTTTTGGGTAGACCCTTAGTGTTTCAAGCTGGAGTTATCGTCAAAATGCGAACTAAGTTTCTTGCCTCTATAGTGTTGTCGATCTTTTACTCATACACCGCGTTTGCAGAGTATGAGCCGTCGGAAGCCAAATCTATTAGTTTCTTAAAAAATGATGAGACAGCCGGAGTAAAGACCGAGATTCTCATCACCAAAAATGCGAATCGTGCGGATTATACCTGCACGCTAAAGACTACGCATTATGACACATCCAGTGACCAAACGACTACAGTATCGAAACCTTTAATTAAAAAGGGTTTGTGTTCGATCGAAGCTGACAATATCAGGTGTTTGGAAGATACGCGTGCCGATGGTCCGCCTTATGAGTTGGACATCAAAAAAGATTCTTCAGAGGGTACTTACGACGCTATTCTTACAATTCTTGTCAGGTATAGAACGGGTGTATTCAGTAAAATCGAAAAACAAATTGCGACGGGACTTAAACGGCACATCATGCTGCATATACGGCCACGATAATAAGAGACGTTCATTAGAAACGAATCAATCGAAACCTTAGGGAGTGTCATGCGAATAAAATTTGCTTGTCTTGTGCCTATGATCTTAGCGATAGACTGTTATGCAGCGGCTGTAAAATCAAAGCCACTGGCTGTTGATGCCATCACTTTTTCAAAAAATTCTGACTCGGAAAAAGTGCGCCTTGAGATCAAAAAACATCTGAGAGTCCATCAATACGATTGTACGCTCTATACTTCGAGTTATGTCGAGCTGGTCGATAAATCTTTTGAGAAAAAAGAGACATTAGTTTATGCCGCCAGCTGCGTAGAGGAAGAGGAAGATATACTCTGTACGCGCGATCTGATGCATAGCGGCGGCCCGAAGACTCTCGTTAAGATCAAAAAAGATCCTGTAAATGGCAGCTATGAGCTGAGTCGNNTTTCTATTCTCCTCAGAATAGTCGTCATCCAGAGAAGAATAAAGACGCGAAATGGACGTTCATCGTGAATGGCCTCGAACGAGATCTCTAGCCAAGGCGTTTTATCCAACAGGTGCGAGGCGTGAGGTCTTTACTCACAATATTCTTAGCTCAATCGGTATATAAGCCGAAAACTCTTCACCACAGTGGAGGTGAGCCATCCCGAAAAATCGTAAGCTTCAAATATGCCTGTGGCTGTTGGCAATGGTTCAGTTTTCGAATCTCTATGCAACGGCTGATTTGGATGCAGCTTTTTTAAACTTGGGTCGGGAAGTGCAGTCCGTCTATCAACGGGGGAAGGTCTGTGAAAATCTCGCACTATTAAACTTGTCTCAAAAGTTCAGTAAAAGATATCATACCTTGCTGGCTAATTTAAGCTACGCATCGAACGGCCAAACACTAGGTGAACTCGATATCCTGGTTCTAAATTCAAGATCTGACAAAGTCATTGCAGTCTATGAAGTGAAGTGCTCGGAAAGTAAAAAAGCAAGAACTGCATCCAAAAATAAAGCCAAACGGCAATTGCGACGCTTTAAGCAGTATGTCGTAGAGCAACGGAAACTTTCTCAGGCTGAGCATCAGGCCTGTATGATAGTCTTGCATACGTCCCAGTCTCAGATAAAAAAAATAAGTTGTAACAAATTTATCAAAACTCGGTACGTTTATATTCATCCGCGTGAGCATCTTAAGTCCGCCGGAGGTGCGATAGAGGATGAAGACTTCGGCTTCACCATGTCGCAAGTCAAGAGCTTGCAAAGGAGGCTTAATGGCGAAGCTGAGGACGACTGATGGCATGAACGGGCAGCTCTTGGCGATGCTTCATGAGAAAGCAAATTTCGAGTAAGCTTTGCCACAAATCGAGACAGCCTTTAATTTGCGAAACGACGTCGTCGACAATCCGTGACACATTTTGGTGGAAAAAATCGAGTTCGAAACCATAGAACGAGCGCTCCAAATTGACCGCAAAAACTTCTAAGCTTTCTTTGCGTTTAGGCGAGCTGGCACTCGGTATTTTGGCTTTAATCTTGCTGTGGATGTTTCTAACTTTTTCAAAGATCTTTTCGATGTCTTCATTTTCCACATTGCCGTCATAGTCAAATTTGATGCCAAAATCGTTGATGTCGATAATGGAATTGCGAATTTTGGTTTTGAGAAGATTACAAATTTCCTCGTTGAAAATTTCGGACGCGAGCGGGCTTCGCATGTAGTTGCTTTTTTGGTGATGTTGCGCGCAGTCCACATGGACGGAGATGATGTCGCCCTTCGTCAACCACAGTCGATAGATATAGTCTTCGAAACGTAGCCGGGTCGGAAAAAAGGGTGGGAGCCCGGTGCGGTTATCCAAACCGGAGACACCGCAGTCAAAGCGCCAGTTCTTACTGGTCGCCACGGGCCGAAAATTGCAAATAACATATTGATTATTGATTTGGTCGAAATCGGTTTGTTCCTCATCCGAGAGAAACATTTCCATGAAGTCGAGAGCATCGAGATCGCTGGTGCCCGAGCGATACGATTGGGCAATTTTGATTTGCGCGTTTTGATCTAAGGCGCCGTCTTCTAAGATGAGTTGATTTTCCCTACGCAAACCTAGGGATGAGTTGGTTTCGAGATCCATGGCTGTATCTTTTAAAAAGGCTCCCTTGGCATAGTGGTCGGGCAGATCCGAAACACGCTTGCCTAAAGATTCTGAAAACGAGCGTAGGATGTCAAAATCTTGCCGATGAAAACCATTTTCATTTTTCTTAGTGATTTTGCCTTTGGAAATTTCGTTATTATCCAAAGATTCACAACCGTTCGTGACGAGTGCCCAGGGCCGCATGTCGTCATCCGAGCTGATGACAACATCACCGATGGTATAGATCAAGACGAAGTTACGGTTGCCGCCATAACTCGGCCTGAACAAATTGCGCACAATCGAGTTCAGTTTGGGATCTTTCAAANNGGCCGACGTAGGACAGATGGCAGTGGGTTTTGAGTTCTTGGATGCGGTCAAAGTATTTTTGATTCATTGCCAAAGAGGAATCATCAAAGATGGTAATCTTGGCAGTGTGCCCATTTTTTCGGAAATTTTGGTCGTAGCAAGCAACGGTATCTGCAACTTCTTTAAGACGGTAGGTCGGAATCACAAAATTTAACACGTGAGCTCCTGCTTAAAATTTGACCAAGAGAGCCGCATTTATGTNNAGGTGTAAAACCTGCAACGACCGAGCCGGGTGCGCCGGTATTGCCGCCTGCGGGTGTAATCCCACCTCGGCCTACAAAATAGGCTTGGTCGGCATGACGATGGTCGAACTCCACCCTAAAGGTGATGGAGTCGGAAGGCATATAGTCATAGGTCAAAGACGCGTCCATAGCATTGAAACGGTCACCGGGATTGGTCGTGAAAGAGTTAGTCCCCGAACCGGCTGTCGCGCCATTGATCGGAGGCAGGAGCACGAGGTAGCGNNGCACTCCCTCTTTGAAAGCAGCTGACGCCTCCGCCATTTTCACAGCCGACGTCGATTGTTAAGGAAAACGCAGCTTTTTCAAAAAAATTGCTAGCATTATCGTAGTACTTTATTTCTAAGCTGTTGTCGGAATGCAGGCGGATGCGACCGGGTAGACCAGCGGTGTCGCGTCCGTAATAGTTATTGGACAACACGGAGAGCGCACCGATCGGACGCCACAATACTTGCATCCCGAGCCCAGGCATCTCGTTGAACATGCCGTAGGACTGCCAGCCGTTGA
>PLEQ01000398.1:0-1440 GCA_003136475.1 Deltaproteobacteria bacterium | reverse complement strand
ATAAGCTTCCGAAACGTACTTGTACGCATCGGTCAAATTCCACTGGCCGCGGGCGGGTGAGCTATCATTGCGCGGGGTCATGGTCGAGTACATCCCGTACTGCGTGAGCAGGCGTCCCCGGACATTGTCATAGTGAAAATCACCACCGACACCGAGTTGCTGGACCTGCACTTCACTGGTGCGTCCTGTTTCACAGGAACCGTCTAAGGTATGATCTTTGGGGCGGTTATAATCATAAACATAATTGGCATCGAGACGAAATNNGCTTGTACCGTTAAGCCAAGTGAAGTCGGCAAAACTAAACGGCTCGGCCTTCTTTTCCGGAGGAGCGCTCTCTTCGCCGAAAAGAAGAGAGGGGTGGCATATCAAAATCAGAACAAGAACACTTGTGACTCGCAAAAAACGCTGGTCGCTCATTAAGTCCTCGTTGCTAGGAGAATAATCCTGAACATAGTTTTGAAGATTCTAGCGCTAGGATTGGCTTCTGAAAAGTCAGATTATTTCTTAGAAATTTAAAGGACGCGTTGCGAGAGGGCTAGTCAAATTAACATAAAAAAGCAGAGGATGGCGGTTAAATTTATATAAAAATAGACTTTTCTAATGCACTACAAAACGATAGCCAACTCCAGGCTCGGTAATGAAAAACTTTTTGCCCAAAGCTTCATCATCGATTTTTTGACGCAAGTGACTCATGTAGACGCGTAGGTAGTGCGTGTGTTTTTCCGCATTCGGACCCCAAATGGTTTTTAAAATAAAAGAATGGGTCAGAACCTTACCGGCATTGGTTACGAAGAGGCGCAGAAGCTCATACTCCGTAGCGGTCAGTTTTAGAATTTGCTCACCTAAAAAAATATTATGTTTACTGAGATCGACGGTCAGCCTGCCGAATTTCAAGATAGGGCTGGATTCGCCTTCGCTGCGATTTTTTAGGCAGAGGCGAACGCGAGCGAGAAGTTCCGCATTGCTAAAAGGTTTTCTTATATAGTCATTCGCCCCCTGGTCCAAGGCGCGGACTATATCTTCATCGTCATTTCTTACGGATAGAATCACAATGGGTTTTTGAAACCACTCGCGAAGTTTGACGAGGACTTCGTGACCGTCCTGATCCGGAAGTCCTAGATCGAGAATGATGAGATCGGGTTTTTGACTGACAGCGAGATTTAAACCCTGGGTACCAGACTCCGCTTCACAGTATAGGTAGCCATGCGATTCCAATGAGATCTTAAGGAATTTGCGAATTTGGGATTCGTCATCGATCACTAAAATTGTCGAATTAGTCATGTTCGTCACCACGCCTTAGTACCATAGTAAAAACCGCTCCGCCGTTAGGATGATTCTCGGCATCGATGCGTCCACCTTGCAGTGCTAAAATATTTTTTACAATGGCTAGTCCCAATCCGATGCCACCCGTTTTTTTAGGCTGCGCTCTATAGAATTTTG
>PLEQ01000346.1 GCA_003136475.1 Deltaproteobacteria bacterium | reverse complement strand
AAGCTAATATGCAGCTTCGCTAAGGTGTCGTCGACTTTGGCATTGATCCATCCCGTGACATTCTGACCCGAATATTGATTGGAAAGACTAGGAATCGCACTGGAGTGAAAGAGCGATCGCTTATTTTTTAAAGGACTGAGATCCCATGCATAGAGAGCAGCACCGGAGAAGTGTCGTTTGGCAATTTTTTCTCGGAATTCACCGAGCGGGAGTGTTTTAATGGTAACTTGCGCGCCAATATTTTTCCACGCCTGCACAAGGTACTGAGCTATTTTTATACGCCATGGGTCGTCGATGGTCAGGACTTCGAAGGCCAGGGCTCGGGTTCTTTTCGTACGTAAGCCATCGGGATTAGGATTCCAATCGGAATGGGCGAGAAGTTTTTGGGCTTTTTTTGGGGCGTATTCATAGAACGCCACCTTTTCAGAAAAGAAGCGGTCCCCCGGATGCACAGGACTTACCGCAGGCACTGTCCAGTTTTTAGTAAGTGTGCTGAGTATAAATTCCTTGTTAATAGCATAGGCGAGAGCTTTACGCACACTGGTGTCTTGGAAGAGGGGGTTCTGCAGATTGAAGTCGATATGCTCGTAATAGGAGCTGTCGTTTCTCACCAATTTTAGAGCGCTGTCAGTTTTTGCAAGCGTGTCGATCAGGTTAAAGACATCGTCCCATACGGGTAGACCACTGACGAGATCGAGCTTGCTGCTTGTCAAAGCCTGACTGAGCAGGCGAAAGCTATCAAAAAATTGTACAGAAACTTTGTCAAGCTTGGGTGTAAACAAGGCTGAGCTATTGCGGATGAGAGTCAACTTATCAGCACTTAACCCTTGAACGAGGAAGGGACCGTTGTAGAGACCCGGCTGTGTGGCCTCCTTCACGTATAAGCTATTGCTAAAATAAGCCCCCCATTTCTCCTTGTCGACAATGGGCTGTTCGAGATGTTGGGAAAGCACAAAGAAGGAGTTGAGAATAGGGTAGGGATCACTCACGCTCCGTAAGATGATGGTAAAGTGATGCTGCTCTTTGGGACGAACGACTAAGTCCTCGATTTCGAGCAGAGCGGGACTTGTACGGAAATTGGTCGGAACGCGCTGCATGACTTGCCAGGTGAAACTGAGATCTTTGGTGGTGATCGGCTGGCCGTCTCCCCATCGCGCGTTTTCGGGTATTGCGAGATGAAGAGCAATTTTAGTAAGGCCGATCTTATCGGTGAAGAGTTCGATCCCGCGATTCGCCTGCGTCGGCAGTTTGGTACAGAGACGACACTGCCAAGTCCAGCCTTTTTCTAAGCTGACCAGGGGCAGAAGACTGAAGGAGTAGGCTAGGCCGGTCATTTCGGAATTGGGCAGCAGCGGATGTCCGGGCTGGAATTCCCCCGAAACTCCGATGCGCAGCTCATCCCCGGCAAACCCAACAGCTGTTAAAAAAAAGACGCAAACGAGGGACATTGCTAACGCGGCGATAGAGATGCGGGCTTTGCTCATCGCTGTTCTCGACGGAGGCGCCAAAACTGCCAGATGATAATGAGTGAAATCCATAAATTAGCCAGCCAACCTGCAAAGATCGGGTGTAAATTTCCTGTCGTGCAATACGCTTTTGTCACGCTGAGAGTGAACCAATAACTCATCGCGATCACGAGTGCCAAAAACATGCCTTTGATGGTTTCGCTTGTGCGCTCGATTCTATAACCGAAACGCAATCCCAAAAAGCTAATAAGAAACGCGGCAAGTGGGTAGGCAAATTTCATAT
Source organism: Deltaproteobacteria bacterium (assembly GCA_003136475.1). Classification (GTDB taxonomy): domain Bacteria; phylum Bdellovibrionota_B; class Oligoflexia; order Oligoflexales; family Bog-1112; genus BOG-1112. The sequence goes on along the minus strand of PLEQ01000346.1, from coordinate 1,743 downwards.
GCCAGGCGATGCGATAACTCAAGATATCGCCATTTGCCTGATGCCCAGTTTCTATGATGTCGACAACTTCATTGAGACTGAGCTCGTAGGGAGCGCGTCGATCGAATTTCAGTTTCTGCGGTTCGAGCGGGAGATTGACCATCAAAAATTGGTAATTCATTGTTTTTATTATGATTTTATCGTCATCGAGATTCACGACCGAGACGTTTTGTAGCAGCCAGGCATTATGCGTTTCCCAAAACATGCCCGTTTTGGCATGGACGACCTTTTGCGGGGCAAAAGTATGGGGGGATAGGAAGAGCAGTTTGACTTTTTCAAGCGTTTGCGAATTTAAGTGATAGGCTTTGAAGTTCAAAGTCAGACGCGGCGTCCGTATCCAATACGCGCCTTCGCTGAGCCCCGCTTCTTCGCCTTCAATGATGACCTGCTTAATATAATGCGAACGTCGCGCCGTGTAGGGGATGACAAATTCGCCAAGACCAAAGGAAAGGAGGCTCAGGATCATACCTCCCGCAGCCAAAGGCGCTGCGATCCGGAAGGGGCTCATGCCGACAGCACGCATAGCGGTGGTCTCTCCGGTCCGCGTGAGGAGCACCATTACCGTTACAGAAGCGATGAGGGACGCGATCGGAATGGCCTGGTACATTTCAAACGGCAATTGGAATAGATAATACTGGGTCAGAATACGCGCAGGTGGGTTGTACTTGCCTAGGTATCCGGCAGCTTTTTGGATAAAGTCAAAAAGAATGAAAAAAAACAGGCAGAGAGCGAGCGTTCCTGTTGCAAAACGGAAATAGNNCTTTTAGGACATATCGATAAAGAATCATAGCTGTGAGGCACCGCTTATTTTTCGATACCCGAATTCATTTGGGAAACCCCCCTGCCTCATGCAAGGCAAGGGTATACGAAAGGAGAGAAAGCGTTACGGTCTTTGCTTGCTGATGTTGTCTTTCAGAGCAGCACCGGGACGGAAAACGGGAACAATACGAGCTGGAATTTTAATCGTAGCGCCAGTCTGAGGAGTTCGTCCTGTACGAGCTTTTCTTTTTGCAGTTGCAAAAGTACCAAAGCCAACGATTTTGACACCCTCTTTTCTCTTCATGTTCTTCGTAATCGTTGAAATGAAAGCAGAGAGCCATCGTTCACTGTCTGCTTTGGTTTGACCCGTAGTTTTTGCAAGGGTCTCAACTAACTCGGCTCGATTCATGTCATCACTCCTAAAAAATTACTCTTTATAATAAAGGTTGGTTTAAACACCAAACCTCCACAGACACCCCGGATCGTCGTATGCTAACGGACGTCAATATTTGTAATATAAAAACCTATCACGATGCTATCCAACTGCAACAAAAATAACAGAGAAGCAATTTGAAAAGCCCAGCTTGCGCTCCGGCAAGCTTGCAAGAATCCCTCTGCTACTCTGTTGTTCCACTAGTTCCGATCATCTTGCTAAGTTGCTGTGGCTCTTCAAATTGCTCCCGTATCTTTACAGATTTTCAGGGAGTTTGGATAAATACGTAACGATCATTATATGACAACAAACGAAGATGTATGCAAGTTGATTTGAGTGTCTGCCCAGCTTGAACCATCTTTCGTCCCTATGCTATCCTAAAAAGTAGATACAGCAATCGCTTCCTCATGATCGTCCTTCAGACGTTTAAGCTTCTAAACTTGTAGAGAGAGCACAAGCGTGAAAATCCTTAAAATCATCAAAACGTGTCGCAATGCCACCGAAGATGAAAT
>PLEQ01000273.1 GCA_003136475.1 Deltaproteobacteria bacterium | reverse complement strand
CCCTCAATTAGAGCAGGAGGCGTTCAGTGCTTGGGAAAGATAAAGATTTGATGAAAAATGAGACCCTGACAGCTAGTGAATATCTTAATATTCCTATAGAAATTATCGACCCAAACCCTTGGCAACCGCGACAAGATTTTGATCCAAAAAGTCTTCAGGACCTCGCTGCAAGTCTTGCTCAGGATGGAATCCTGCAGCCCCTGGTTGTCGCGCGCAATCCGATGAATGCGAGTCGATATTTTGTCATTGCTGGCGAACGGCGATTAAGGGCGGCAAAACTTGCTGGCCTGATGAAAGTGCCTGTTCACTTGAAGACTGTGGACATGGAGGCTGATGATCACCTGCGCGTCGCCCTGATCGAGAATATTCAGCGCAGCAATCTTAATGTTGTTGAAGAGGCAAAGGCGTATCGCTGTTTGATTGATCAGTTTGGTTATACACAGGAAGACTGTGCTCATAAGGTTGGTAAAGATCGAACAACCATAGCAAATGCCCTCCGTATTCTCACATTGCCAGAAGACATTCACGATGACATTGTGAACGAGAGGCTAAGTTCGGGTCATGCACGTGCTATAGCAGGTCTCAATGATCCTGTGAAAATTCGCCAGGTGCGTGATTGGATTCTGAAAAAACGCTTGAATGTTCGAGAGACGGAAAGTCTTTGCAAGAAGATGAAATTTGAAGGTGCGACCAGAGCCCTCCCGCAAGTTAACGCGGATTTAAATTATATTGCGGAAACTCTACGTTCGATTTTACACGCGCAGGTCTCTATTAAAGGCACTATGCAGAAAGGTCGCATTGAGCTTTCTTATTTTTCGCAAGAAGAGTTCCAAACATTTTTGGTTCTTTTAGGGTATGATTCAGCAGCCAACTAAACTGTCTTGTCTACTCTAACGATTTACTATATCAATTCTTTTGCTCTTATTGCCAATACGTCGTTACGTCAAATGCAAAGAAGCGAGCGAAGAGGTTTGCTTTGTCTGACTTAAATTTGATTCCTGACCCGCAAATTATGGCTGTTCAGGCTATAATTTTTCTTTCTCAAATTTATGTAGTTAAAAAATTTCTTGTAGAGCCTTTTTCAAAGCTTAAAAGGCTTCGGGAAGGTGCCACAACGGGAGCCGAGTCGCGATCGGATGAACTCAAGAGAGAAATAGCAGGCTTGTCGCGCGAGCTTGAAGATCGCCTTAATGAGACGTACGACAACATCAAGCTCATACGTGAAAAAGGCAAACAGGATGCCAAGAAAGCGCGTGAGCATGATATTGCTCAAGCGCACAAAGAAATGACGGAAATCGTGCATTCAGCGCGAAGCGCTATAAAAGTTAATCTCCAAGAAGAGAGGAATAAGATCCCCTCCTTGGCGAACACGTTTATTGATGAAATCTATGCGATGATTGCGCGGTGAAAGGGTATTGGTAGTGGAAGACCAGCATTGGCTTTTAGAATACGTAGCCCCGTATGTAAATTTTATAATTTTTGTAGGCATACTTGTCTATTTTGCAAGAAAACCGCTCGCGCAGTTAGCGACCAAACGGAAGGCCAGCTTCGAAGCCCATTTCAAAGCGGCAAGCGAAGCGCTCGCTCAGGCCAAGCATCAGCTTGATGAGATTCAGAAAAGATATAGCCGCTTAGATGAAGAGATCGGTGCCCTCAGAAAACGGGCTCAGACGGATGCTCAGCACGAGGCGGAGAAGATTATCAGCGAGGGCAAAAGACTCGCTGAGCAGATCGTGTTGGATGCAAAAAGGATGAGAGATAGCGAGTACTTAGAAGCGAAAAAGCAACTGGAACGCGAAGCGCTGAGTGTCGCAAGAGCTGTCATTATTGATAAATTGCAGAGAGATTTCAGTGAGGCTAAGGATCGCTCATTTGTCGAAGGGCGTATTCAGGAACTTTCTAAAATTAACGCCAGTGCCATGAGAGGGTTCTAGTCAACTAGCGTCTGAATGGGCGCTCACTAACTTTAGAAGGTTTTATTCATGACAAAAGGCTCAAACCTTATTGCAATCCGCTATGCGCGTTCCTTGTTAACGGACGCCGGTGAAGGCGAAGATCATGGTAAACAAGGTCGTTATCAGAGTGTGTTTGAGGCTTTGAGGAAGTTATTTGCCATTCGTGAAGCTGTGGAAATTCTCAAAAGCCCTACTATGCCTATCGACTTAAAAAAGAATCTATTGGAACTGGCCCTTGATGAGGGCAGTGCCGATGCTCCTTTCAGAGCTTTTATTTCCTACCTTCTTGATGTCAAAAGAGTCACTCTTATTCCACAAATTGCTAAAGCTTATGATGATATTATCGCTGATCAGCGCAATGAAAAACGGACCAAAGTCATATCAGCCCGCCGACTTCCCGAAGATCTGATGGCAAAAATCGAAGAAAACTTGAGGAATCTTTTTGGAAAGAAGATCCTTGTAAACAATGAAATATCGAGCAGTTTACTGGGTGGTTTTATTATAGAAGTTGGCAATTTTCTCTTCGATTGCAGCTTGAGATCCATGGTCGACAAAGCGATAAAATAATGATGTCCAGTGCGGGGCATGGTTGCTGTAAATACNNGAAATGGAAAAAATTCGGGTCGAGGAAGTCACAAGAATAATCAGTGAAAAAATAAAGAACTACGGAAAAAAAATCGAGCTCGAAGAAACAGGCTCTGTGATTACTGTCGGGGATGGCATCGTTCGGGTTTATGGCTTAGAAAGAGTTATGGCTGGCGAATTGGTCGAATTTGCTAGTGGAGAGAAAGGCATTGTTTTGAATCTTGAAGAAGACAATGTCGGTATATGTGTACTTGGTACTTGCCNNCCTATCGACGGCAAGGGCCCGATTCATGGTACGGAAATTAAAGTGGTGGAGCAAAAAGCTCCTGGAATTGTTGCGCGCAAACCTGTTCAGCAACCGCTACAGACAGGGATTAAGTGTATCGATATGATGACGCCGATCGGTAAGGGCCAAAGAGAGCTGATAATCGG
>PLEQ01000481.1 GCA_003136475.1 Deltaproteobacteria bacterium | reverse complement strand
AGAACTGACCCTGCTTGTAGAGAGTTTCTGCTTGTTTTGCGAGATCTATGAGATGCTCAACTTTATCGGCTTTGTCGTGAATACTTGCATAGATGTAGCTCAGCAGCTGAGGCACCTTTGTCTCATAAAGTTCAGGAATAGGAGATTCTAAGGATGAAAAACCATCGTTTGCAATCCAAATTCCAAGTTCGTTAAGATGCCGATATTTTTTGAATATTTCTCGATATTCTCGGTACTGAGTTTTTAAGTTAGGGACATCAACTTGGAATTTTTCTGGAATGAACTGAGCGCCCATGACTTCCGCAGCCATTGGTATGAGAAGACAAAATAGAAAAAAGAAGGTGCGAATCATTGATTTGTTACCTCTGATGATTCTGAGAAGTTTGTTGGGTGAGATAACAAATCGAGCATTGATAGTCAAGAGACCAAGCGGCGGCTGAGCCCATTCCAAGCACTCTCGGGTTTAAGTACGTTTGTGGTATTGACCTGTGGTGTTTTCATAGCTTATGGCAAACTTAGCCATTAAATCGGAGCTGAGCTTTGTGTTACCTAGAAGATAGAATGATTGCTTGTGTCTTCCTACCTAAAAGATTTACGTAATAGACTCATTTGAGAGAACCCAGAAGAAGGNNCTTTGCTTACTGGCAAAAATGGACAAAATTGCGCTTAAAAGAAGCCCTTGTTTGTTTGCTGGCGATAATTATAGAATGAATGCTCAAAATATCAAAAAATTTGGAGATTACCAAGAATGTGGATCCCTATACTATTCGGCCTTTTTTTTCTTAACTTTGAAGCTATCAATCAACCAGCGTTTGCAGCTGCCTTTCAGGCTAATGAAACGAACTGTAGTCTGGATATTGAATCTAAATATTGGGAGGAATTTTCTCCTGGCGAATGCCCATCTGGCGAGGAATTAATAGAAAATCCATATTTGGAACTCCTTTTTAAGGAGCATGCTTTCATTTGCCTCGCTTTACCTGAAACGGGAAACGATGCACATCTCACCAAAATTTGTCATGGCTTTGGACCAGTATCTGTCGTTATGACATTAGCGAGCTGGAAGTCAAGGCTCATGGTTGGAAGTGGAATGATTCAATTAGTCATCTTTTATTTTGCTTTTTATGCCAATAATCGACAGAGGAACTTGGTAGTTTCCATCGATATTGCTCTGCAAGTTTTGAGCTTTGTCTATGGATCGACTGAGGGAAGCCTTTACAAGGAAGAGAAACCGGTAAGCGGATCAAATTCTGCAACGAGCATTCGGGTACCTCTTAGCCCCGAGCAAAGGCTAAAGGCTATAGACTTCATCATGCAAAGCCGTGATGCAATTAAGGAAGGTCGAGCCAGGTATCAGCTTATTGGTGCGAATTGTATCGATTTTGTGAACGACGTTTTTCATACGACTACCGGTGAACATTTAGGTCTGTACCTTTGGTACGGCAATTACGACTTGTATATACCTGATACAAAAAAATTTCTGATATCGAGTTTGCTTTACGGAGGGGCTTTAGCCGGTCAAGTTCTTGCACATCCGATGGGAACCGTTGGTATGATTGTACTTGTGGCTTATCAAGCCTATCGAGTAGCTTACCATTTTACAAATTAAGCTTTAGAACTTCAGGTTGATTCCGCAACTACGCAGATCTCAATAGCTACCGGATCTAGCTCGGTAGCGGTCGAGGGAGGCTTCGTGCCAGGCTCCGTAACTGATACTGCCGTCAGCAAACTTATTTTTCAAGTAACGTTCATCGAGAGTGAGAACGGATTTTGATTGGATGCGGCTTTCGTTTGCAGCATTGAAGAATAGCGCAAGTGTATAACGTTCGACCGACCCTAGAGCTTTTTTAACAAGGTGTCTGGTGGCTTTGATTTCGTCGTTGGCCATCAGCTGTCCAAATTCCCCGACTTGGAAAAGCATCAGATTTTTATCGGTATTCGGAATTTTAACAAATTCCTTCTGAGTGTTTGGCAAAACATAGAGACCAGCTTCTTCCGGTTCCTCAATCGCTTGGCCATTTTGAAAATAGAATGAGGGAATCAAAGCTGTGAGTACACTGTGATCAACGTGCGATCCGCACCATAACGGGTTCGCGTTGGTCAACTCACCTTCCTTGTGATAGTGCAGCATGCGCCCCCAACCATAGCAATCCTTTGTGTCTAAACCGCTTGTGGCGCAAATGCCAAGCAGGTGAATGATTTTTTTTATGGTTTCGAACATAGAAGAGGCAAGTTCTAGGTAAGGTTTTCGCAAGTCAAGTTCTAGCGGCCATTTATTAGCCGGAATTTCCGGGATTGCGGCGTAGTACGAGGCTTTTTTATCATCGATTTGCCAAGTGCCATAGGAATCTTGGAATTGCTCGGCACCGATTTCATAGCCCAGACCATCGCCAGCGTCACGCACGGGAGCATATTTGGCCTTAATACTCGATGGAAGCCCGGCAAATTCAAGGGCCGCTGCAATAAAGGCCTGCACGTGTTCGCGATATTTGGGAACACCACGCATACCAACGATACCTTGGGTGAGCAGAGCACTACGCAAAGACGCTATAGATGCGGGTGATGGTGTCGCAGTGGCAAAGAGCTCTTGGTAGTCGGCAATATAAAAATCGAGGTTTTCGCCAGTCATGAAGCTTCCTAAAAATGAAAAATGTTTAGTTATAGAGACGTAATTTTCTACTTTGCTCAAGGCGTTCTGCAAAAAATGGTGAGCAGAAAGAAATCCACAAGGCTAGAAAAAAGTAGCGAACAAGACCCAGTAGGGGACTTTCAAAACCGAATGAGAGGAAGAGAACTTTAAGTCCCCACCAAAACACAACAGCTCCAAATACGGAAATCCCGAATGCGAGAATGTGGGTTTTTTTCTCGAAATTTTCTGCGGCGAGTCCAATTTGGGAGCAGATGAGACCCCCAATGATAAATCCTGCAAAAGCTCCAAAATGTTTGAACGATTCTCTCGGGTTTAGAAAACTCATCAGCAAACCGATCGCCAAAACAAGAAGCAGTTTGGGCGATCGTGTTTGCAGAACACTACCCCAGCGCTGAAAAACCCAACTCAAAGAGAATCCCAAAATAGTGCCAACGGCAATATCATGCAGATAGTGAACACCCAGGTAGGGGCGGGATATTGCTATGAGCACAATCAAAAGTAAAAATAAAGATTTTTGCCAAACTTTAGTTGTACGCCAAAAAAGCAGGCCCCAGAATGCCGATGCAGCTAGAGCATGACCGCTGGGGAAGGAGAAGCCAGTTTCCTTGACGAGATGGATGACGGAAAGAGGACGACATTCCATAAACCATCCTTTCAGCGAGGAATTCATGAGGGCCGAGCCACAGACAAGCAAGGCAAGTTCAGAGAACAGCTTAGGTTTCGTGAGGTGCAGACCAACAATAAAAATGGCTATGAAAAAGAACTCACTACCAAAAAGCGTAAAAAAATGAAAAACAGGATCCAGCCACACCCCGCGCATAGAACTTGTAAAAGTGCGAAGCCATTCCTCAGCATAGGGAACACGGGTTACAGAACATATCTCACTCATAAGAAACTCTCTCAGATAGAAAAAGACCTGCATCTATCTAATTCATAGACACCTAAAAACCTAGTGCTTCTCGCATCTTTTTTTCATATAGACCTGTCTATAATCAAAGCTCGCCTTTTTTCATGGCTAGTGAGTTGAAAAAAAAGGAAAAAGCTGATGAACCCGTTCTTGTGGGTACTCTCTATTTATGCACTGTTTTTCTCGGCTCATGTTTGGGCTGAAGACGCCCCTTCAGTCAGCACAAAAGAATATTTCATTGCCCAAAGACTCAAGCATCTTAATGAAAAAATTAAAAAACTCGAAGAAGCTTACCTCCGCTTGGGGAGCCGTGGCGTCATCAAAAACCGGAGCAAGCTCTATTCGCATGAGCGAGGTGAATTCAGTTCCCAAACTGGGGACAATGCTGAAGCCAGCTCAGAAAGTCGACGCTTGACCTTGGATACGTTAAGACTTGCCGAAAATTGCTTTGTCAGCGCCGCTAGTCAGATTTTTGACCAAGCCGATAATCTCGTGAAAGTGGACGAGGGCGTGATCGATCTGCGTAAAGTTAGCGCGGTAGAACCTGTCAGCTTTGAAAAAAACCACAGTCTAGCCTGGGAANNGCCTTTGCAAGGAACGGACAAGGCTTCGTAAAGAAGAGAAGACAGAACCTGTCTCCCCTCGGGAATTGGTCGTACCACAGTCCAAGTTGCCAACTGCACGATCGGTGCGTTATTTCGCGGATGATCCCACACAAAAGGCTGCTCTTTTAAGCGATGGCTATCAGGCACTCCGGATGCGGCTCAAATTGGCTGAGGAAGCGAAAAAACCCGGCGACAGCATTTTAGTCCAGACTCTTATCTTTATGGCGGATGAAGCGGGACTTCGGATTGCAGAGGAACTGATTCGCAGAGCCCAGTTGGGGGTGCGGGTCGAGGTTGTGATCGATGCCTTGTCACCATTTCTCGACATTCGTGATCTGACGGTGAACGCCAATACACAGAAAATGTACCGCAGGCTCATGGCAGCTGGCATTCCAGTGTACGGCTTTCGTTGTAAAAATCACCACCTCATCGATCAGA
>PLEQ01000420.1 GCA_003136475.1 Deltaproteobacteria bacterium | reverse complement strand
GGACTTGGCTGTCCAATTCAGCTCAAAGACGGTAGCATCTACGGTTTTGAGAGAAGTCGCAGTTAGAAGAACACAGGCTGACAATAGCCAAAACTACCTGACGTTATCAAGAATCGGTAGCTGCAGCATCATATTTGAGTTGGATGTTTTTTTGGAATATTCCGCCTAATGAATTCAAAGACATGATTTCCGCCTCTTCAGCATCACTATTCAGCTTCAGGGCAAGTTCCCATTTGCCATCCTTACAAGCTGCTCGAATAAAGCTATTTCTACCNNAGTCGCCTGAAGAGTTCTGCTTCAGATTCGTGATCGTTGGGAATTCGTTATGCGCAACACGTGTAACTTCTATTTTTGCGTTATGAGTATGATGAGAGGCTCTCTTCACCCCAATAGTAATCGCATTGATTCCGGGCTTCAAATGAATCTGCGCTTTCCATTCGCCCTTGATACACGAGAGGTCCTGCTTCAACTCTTCGATATGTATAGTATGTTCGTGCTCAGGACACGAGCCGGACAAAGAAACCTCATTTTGATCAGTTTTGAAGTCGTTCTGATAGATCAGCACGGAGTCTTTGGATTTTGCAACGAGAGTCTCCAAGTGTTTGGGAAAAATTGTGGTGCTATATTGAAATCCAAGATCCAACTTTAGGGCACTATCAGATAAACTGTGATCGCAAATTCTCAAGATCAAGTCGTAGCGTCCCCAAGCGTAATTCCATTCTTTAGCACTAGGGTCCGGCATCGGCATGGCTGAACGAGGTGCCGCAAAAGGAAAAAAGCCGTTAGCGTCTTCGGTAGTCGCAAGCTTGTATTTTTCGTGTCCTAAGTAAGCTTCGGCATCCTTTGAAAGACCTCCGATGGCGCCATGCGTCATTATGTATGGAAAGGTCACATCAAATGTACCGCATTTTCGGCTATCGTCATGACCTTCAGGCTTGTAGTATTTTGAGAAAAAAGTCCATAGATTGAGCGTAGCTTCTCCTTGATGGGCGTCTGCTCTGAGAGATTCATTTTCACTTGATGCCTGCATACCTCCATAAGGATTGGTTACAAGTTGACTCCATTCCGGTGTTTGAGTTCCGAAAAAGAGGCGGTCTCCAGGGGAGAGCTTTATAATGATTGGCCAGATGCCACCGCTTGGATCGGGCTTCGATGGATATTTATTGTTTTGCATTTCATTCAGATTAAAAATTTCACTGAAGAAACCCGGTGCTATTGCAGGAAGAAAACCTTTGGTAAGTGCGTCAAGGTCAGCATCCAGTATATATTCCTCTCCATTAGTCAATCTAATTTGAGTAGCGGTGTGACGGGTTGCTTTCAAAACATATACTTTTATGTCAGACCAATCCAGAAGATCTGACATTATGGGCCAGTTAACGTCCGAGCAACAGCCGTACGGGTAGGAATAGATTTTTCTAAGGAGAGTTTTCGAAGCATGATCGAAGCCGAAAGGCGAACCAAGGGAGCAATGGTGTTGGAAATTATCTGCTGCGAAATGCCAAATTCTAGAAGCCTTTTCCCATTCACTTAAGTCTTGGTGTTCAAACAAATTCTTGAGAAAATCCTTAACNNTTAACATGAAGGTTGCCAAGATAGTACTTGGTCTTGTTATCATCGAGAACTAAGGTATCCACACATTTGTCACTGACATTCTCAACGGTCACACTACTGTCTTGACCTATTTTCAGAGACACGCTTCTCTCGCTGTTTTCGATCGGCAGCTCTTTGCATGAGCCTGACAAATGGCCCTTTTCATACTTGAGGTTCTTGGAACTTGAAGCCTCTTTAGATTCATTGGCATCAGATTTGATTGTATTTCCTGGAAAGTCCAATGGTGGGGCCCCAAGAGGGATGTCCTGCTGCCCATCTTTATCCTTCTGGTCTTTCAAAGAATCGGGGCTTGGATAGAGCTCTTTCTTAATTTCGACGTTTTCATATAGAGAAGACTCTGGCTTTGAACTTTTACAAAATGAAAACGAGAGACTTAATAGTATCAAGAACGGCAGAAATCTGTGGTGCTGCATGTGGACACGCAAATTTTTTTGCATTCTTTAATCCTTAAAGCGAAGAATAGGACTATTTAAATAGTATCATGATTTCTTTTTTTTAAATTGGGGGGGCCCGTGTTTTCGAATACGACTGTCCCGAGTGAGCTTTGATCAGCAAGGAAAGCACATTAACCGTAAGCTTAAGTGCGAGATGCCAGACTCAGTTGTTAGGGAACGGGTTCCAAAGGCCGGCCAATGTCTCCTAATCCTTCGAGGTCAAAATGCACCGACTCGCAACTCAAAATCGCAGGTGGACAATTCTAGTGTGTGTCTTTCTGGGTTCGCTTTTATCAAATGCCGCACTGAAAATGACGACAAAGACAAAAATTTAGAAACATCGAAGACGCCAGCTTCGACGAAAGCCAAGAGACTCGCCGCTCCAAGCGAGGGNNTCACAATATCGACCCCACAACGACGTTCATCGATTCCATGGATTTCGAGACCCTCGTCTCTATAGAGCCGCAGACGGACTGCCTACCAAGACCTTATTCCACAAATATTTCGGCTAAAACATGATATGATCATTGGATTTTTAGTGGAGGTCGGAAATAGAGTGGCTCATGGTCCGACGATATGTTAACTTCGCTCGATGTTAACTTCGCTCGAGAAAGTATGAAATATGTTAGTAACTGAAGTTTTGCAAACTTGC
>PLEQ01000448.1 GCA_003136475.1 Deltaproteobacteria bacterium | reverse complement strand
AGCGGCAGAAAAGTATCGTTATCTTCCGTGACGGGGAGCTCTCCTGCGGGGTGATACGACGTGAGATCTTTCATGGCCTTAGCGAGGCCCAGGATAGCAGCGCGTTCAGCAAGATTGCGCAGTTCACGAACGTTACCCGGCCAATTGTGTTTTTGCAAAACGAGGGCGTCCGCATCTGATAGTGTCGCCTGTGGTTTAGCAAAATGGTTACAGAATTTCTTAAAGTGATAAGAAAAAATCAACGGGATATCTTCGCGTATTTCACGTAGGGGTGGCGTTCGCAATGTGAAAACGGACAGTCTAAAAANNAAAAAATAAATCCGAGCGAAATTTGCCTTCCTTGATCAGGTTTTCAATATTGCGGCTAGTCGCTGCAATGATACGGGCATCGATTTTAACGGATTTGTGGGAACCGATCCGCATCAGTTCACCGGTTTCCAAAAAGCGTAGGAGGCGATTCTGCCCTTCGAGAGTGAGTTCACCGATTTCATCAAGAAAAAGCGTTCCTCCATCTGCGCATTCTATGCGTCCAGCCTGATCTTGGTCGGCACCTGTAAAAGCACCTTTTTTGTGACCGAAGAGAATCGATTCAATCAAGTTATTGGGCAGGGAGCCGCAGTCCACAACGACAAACGGTTGAGAAGCACGTTTTGAAAGACGGTGAATGGACGCGGCAACGGCTTCTTTGCCCGTGCCGGTTTCACCTAATATGAGCACCTTGGCATCGCTTTCGGCGATCGGCCCAAGCTGCTGTTGTAAGTCTCTTAGCGCCTGTGCGCAGCCGAGAAGTTTGTTTTCACCACCCATCTGTGATTGAATAAAGGCGCGTTGTTGTTCGCGAACGCGATGTTGTGAGAGGCACTTGGCTACAGCGACATGAAGTTTTTGTTGCGTCAGGGGTTTATCTAGAAAGTCTAAGGCACCAAGTTTATAGGCTTCCAAAGCATCGTTGTAGGAAGCTTCACCGGACACACAAATGACGGGACGGGATAAACCGTTGGCATGCAGAAAATGCAGCAGATCGAGTCCCGACTCTCTCCCCAAGCAGATATCGAGAAGGATGAGATCGATCTCTCGTTCTAAAATCACCTGCGAGGCCTCATTGATGGTTTTGGCTTCCAAGCACTCGAACTCAGGTTGTAAGGTCATNNTCATCATCGACAATGAGTATAATTTTCTTAGACATAGTCAAACTCTTTATGATGAGGGGTTTTGGAATTGCTAAGTGGCAGGGCCAGTACAAAGTGCGCCCCACCTTCGCTTGGCAGGCCGTAGAGATCGCCACCATGATCGAGGGCAATTTTCTTACTTATGGTCAAGCCAAGACCCAGGTTTGTCGGCAATCTCGGCAGGACGGATGGGCTCGGTGCGGTTGGTTTTTGGGAGTGCCGAGCTTCGAAAATAGCGGTCAGTTTATGGGCAGGGATCCCACGCCCATTATCACGGAAGTGCAGTTCGAGAATAGAGGAGTCGACTGTTGCTGAGATGAAGATATTCAAATCACTGTGCTCCGGGTTGGCTTCTTTCGAATTGCGCATAAGGTTATAGAGCAGACGTTGAATCATGGCTGGGTCATGGGGAACTAGGCAGTTCGGTTTCTGTATCGCAGATAATTCCATTTGGACGGTGAGGCCGTCGATAACGGCATGCTTGATCAAATAGTCGAGTGTGGGATTTAAATTCGTAGCTGAGAATTCCGGACGAGGCAGACGCGCAAAGTTGGTAAGTTCATCGATAAGAACTTCCATCTTTCGCACTTCGCTGATAATAATCGTTTTCATTTCATCTTTTTCATCGGCTTGCACAGCTTCACTAGGGCGACGCGAACTGATCAGTTTCAAAGGAGTGAGGCTGCTTTTGAGTTCATGAATCACGCTTTGGGAGACATTCTGCCAGTTTTCCAAGCTGTTCAGCAGGACTTGCTGGTGTTCTTTTTCCAGTAATTTTTTGGCATAGCGATGGAAGAGAAGCAGAATATTGCGGGCGAGAAAGTAAGCAAAGAGCAGGCTGACGAGCAGGGCCACAAAGCCAACGATAGCCGCGTGAAATTGCAGTTCATTGAGAAGGTTTAGCTTTAAATGTTTGAGTTCGCTGTAAGCTTGGTAAGTCGCGAGATTCTTATGAAAAGTCTGTTCCAGACCCGGCAGATCTTGTGGAGCTAGGGCATCTTTCAGCTTGTGCATATTTTCAATATTGGTGCGTAAGGCTTCTTCGATCTCCGAGTTGATAGTCAAATCAGCAAGAAACGACAAAGAGGTGCTGAGTGATCTGACCAAGACGAAGACGGTCGGGAGCAGGATCATGATAGCAAAGAGAAAGAGTTTTAACCAAAGGGGTATGCTGTACCGCGTCATGGGTTTTCTCCGACGGGTTTGAGCAGAAAGGTTTTTTGGGATTTCTGAAGTTCGCTCATGGAGTTCCACCGCACCCGTAAACCCATATTTTTGTAGAGGCCAACGTGTTTTTCCGTCCAATCTTCCATAATGTGTGAGATGGCCTCGGTATTGGGATTGAGGACGAGGATAAATTGGTCACCTTTTTGAATTTTCATTTCGGCGATGCGAGCCTTGAAATAGGTGCAAATCTCGCTTTGGAGTGTTTCCAGTTTGTCGGCACTGGTTTTTTTGTTCGCGGTTTCGAGTACGAATTGATTTTTCCAAAGATCCTTCTTGAGGGTTAGGGGTTGAGAAATCGAGATTTGCTCATTCCGACGAATGGCAAGTGCTAAATTTTTCTGAATGCCGGTGTTGAGTTCAGGACCAATCTGCTTTTCAAGCACAGTCGCAAAATCCATGCAGAGGTCGATCGGTTCGGCAAAGGATGCTTTCGCAAACGCCAAACTGATCGGTAGTATTGTGCGAACAAGCTTTCTTATCATCGGGGCTCTCGTGTTACCAGGATGCCAAGATTTAAATCCAGATGTTCAAATGCCGCTTTGTAGCCCGCATGCAGAACAAGATGTTTTTCGTCTTTGAGTATGCCGGAGCTGCCGAGACCAAAATAGAGGGCAGAGCGCCGCTCGTTTTCTGTCATGACGAGAGAATAGGTGAGGCCACCTTCTGGAAAGGGAGTATCGACNNTAAAGTGAGCACGCCATCAATATTTTTCCATTTACCGATTTGAAAATTGGCTCGACTATCCAAACCTAGATCATGGTTTTTTTTGCCAAAGAGTGTGTAGAGATACGTTGCGGATAATTTGACCCCACTCTTTGGAATGAAGGAGTTGTCTTCTGTTGTGTACGTGAAGTTACCTCCGACCGCGTTGCCTACGTAGGCGGTGATCGCAGAGTTGTAGCCGGTGCTTGTGCCGATGCCAACGAGAGCAAGAATTTCACGACTTTGGTAGCGGGGGGTTAGAAAACGTAGAGAAGCAATATAGGAGTTTTCGTAAGGTGTCGCAAGTTCAAGGCTGAAGGAATTCAAGGAATGCAAGTCGGTCGGTACGGTCACGAGGTTCGCTGTGGCAGCCCCGTGGAAAAAGTGACCCTTGCCCGTGACATTCGTGTCGGTATAGCTGTACTGCCCAAAAGCGGGAAGGGTGCCAACGCCGAAAAAACCACGGGAGAGTATGCCGTGACGTCCCGTGGCTTTTTCTTGAATTTTCAGAAGAAGGTTGGCGTGTCCAATTTNNCCGATCTGACCAAGTTTTGCGGTCAGGGCATTGAGTTCATCTTGCGAGACATAGGTTTTGGGCTCGAGGCCGAGCATTTTGATCAGGTCAAGGCAGGAGGTGTTGAATCTACCTTCGCAGCGGATCGTTTCGATATAGATCGTGCTCGTCGTGTTGGGCAAGGGCTCTTGCGCATAAAGGCTTAGGCTGAGGGCAAAGCCCAGCAAGGCCGAGATCGCGTATTTTTTGGCAAAGAATCGCATTGCGGCTCCAGGAAAGGTGACGCGGACCTGCTGCAAAAGTGGGGCCATAGGGGTGTGCTGGCAAATCAAGAGCTTGAACCTGGTGCGGGGTGCTTAGTCCAAGGTACTTGTAAAGTTTTTTTTACGGTTTGACAAGAAGAGAGTCGGTTTGCGGAGGAAATTCCGTGTTCTCACTTACCGCTAGGATCAGACTTGCTCAATTTTGTGGAGTCCCAGTTAAGCATGGTACAACCACTTAACGGAGACTCAGACTTTTCTGTTCAAGTTTGTGATACTATTATTCCCTATAGTCTTTCAAAATACCTACTGACGACGTACGTTTTTTTACAACGAAGTTGAGTTGTAAGTTTTCCACACCTCGAAAGAAAAATGAGTCAAAATATTTTAAAGGGCTCTGATCAGCCTTCTCAAAATTTTCGAACGTAGAAAATATCTCCTCAAAGGCGATACGTGCCTGTAGTCTAACAAGCTGAGCTCCAAGGCAAAAATGAATACCGCTCCCTAGGGATAAATAGGCTCGGGATTTTCTGCCCACCCAGAAACGTTTTGGGTCAGAAAATTGACTAGCATCGTGATTTGCCGATCCTAAAAGAGGAAAAACGAAGTCGTCTGCTGGTAATTTTACGCCTGCAATTTCGGTATCGGTGCACACTCTGCGCATCAAACTCAAGACCGGGCTATCAAAACGTAAAGATTCTTCAATAAGGTCGGGGATCAAAGAATGATCATTTTGTACGAGTTGCCATTCTTGATGATTTGCTAAGAGGGCAAGAACGGTGTTGCTCATCAAATTCGTCATTGTCTCTGTACCAGCCACCAGCAGCAGGCGAATAAATTCCAAGATCTCTGCGGGGCTGAGTTTTTGCTTGGCGTCGGNNCTCATAGGCTGCACGTTTTTCTTTATCTTCAACAGCAGATCTATTACGCCAGGAAATCAGGGTTTTAGTCCAGCGCTGAAAGTCATTCAAACGACTGGCGTCGATTCCCATAATATTGGAAAGGACAAGAATGGGAAGAGGCATTGCAAAGTCCTTAACCATATCGAATGAACTTTGCTTAACTATTTTGCAAATTAATGAACGTGAGAATATACGTATGTCCGTTTCTAATTTTGCGATCGTGTCTGCAGCAAAGGCTTTACTCACTACACTTCGGAGTCTGCTATGAGCGGGGGGATCGGCATCGACCATTCCTCGTGAGTTGAGCAAAAGGTCTTTTGGGCAGCTTGGTGGAGCAGTATTCTCAGATGAGGAAAATATTTTCGGATTTCGAATCACTTTTACGACATCGGCGTATCGGCTTATCATCCAATAGTTGCTGCCTGGAATTTGGTAGACAGGACTGTAGTCTCTTAGCTGCTGATAAATAGGATAGGGATTCCTACGAAAATCAGGAGAGCGAATATCTATGTCCATAATGACTCACTTAGTTAGCAAGATGGGGTGCAAACCATGATCGTACTGTGGCTTCACCGAGCTGATCATATGTGTAGAAGAGAAATTTCCNNCTTCTGTGAATTCATCAATACTCTGCGGATTTGTTTCGGCTATGTCAGGCTCGTGGTGAAAATATTCGCCAAAGACATTCATACAAAAGTCGGTATAATCTCTTGTATAAAGAATAAAGTTATGCCACATATTATCGATTTCACGCATTTCCTCGTGCATAACTAGCAGAAAATTCAAGCTCTCGTCATAGGGGTGCTCTTTCTTATCGTGCGCATGTTTCCAAGAAATCCAAAGAAACTTTAACATCTCTTGGAACAAGTCTTCCGCATTGACGGCGCTATTGGGATGATCTCGCTTAAAAGCTGCGATAACTTGGGGGTGTTTGTATTGCAAAATCTGCTTGAGATCAGGCCGAACCACCATTTTTGCACCCTGTGTTTAAAAAGTCAGTTCCTTGGAAAGAAAAGAACTGCCCCGAATTAGCTTAGTGAAATCTTCTGCAACATTTAGCTTTGCACATTCCG
Organism: Deltaproteobacteria bacterium; assembly: GCA_003136475.1. GTDB lineage: Bacteria > Bdellovibrionota_B > Oligoflexia > Oligoflexales > Bog-1112 > BOG-1112. Next base: position 304 of record PLEQ01000448.1, on the reverse strand, counting down.
GCAGCAATTTTTCGAGCAACGATGGTTTTAATGAGATTTGATTTCATAATGAAGCATCCTTTAATGAAGTGGTTTTTATTTCTAAGTCAAAGATGTCAGACTTCTGCCGCAATGGGAAATAAATTTTATTTATCGTTGTCATAGCTAGTTTATGTTGGGAGCTTCAGGTCGATCGTTTATAATTCGAAGCTGTAACTTTAATACTGTCGTATTGACGTAGATACTTTTAGTTGTTTTGATCGTAAAAACACGGCGGTATTTTTGTATGTAAAAAATTTGCATTAATCCAGCCTAATAGAGCCAA
>PLEQ01000490.1 GCA_003136475.1 Deltaproteobacteria bacterium | reverse complement strand
ACGTGGGGCGATGGTATCGAGGTAGAACAACCTATTGCAATCACAACCACTTCGGATGGCTGAGAATAATTTGATGTGCGACTCTTGAAAACCGTTAACGATGTAAACGGAGGTTATAAGGATATGTTTGGCGACAATAACATTATCGGAGTACGTCTTTTCGAATTTATCAACTGGGCCGATGCATCATTCAGATGGATTGAAAACTACGCTTCCAAATTTCGACGAGATGACNNGAGCGCTGTCTGGCGTGCGAAGCAGGTGCTTGATTTGTGGGATTCAGTTCTGAGTGGAATGCCAATCGGCAGTTTCTACCTAATCGAACAACTCGAACGCAACCGTGCTATTACGCAAGGAGAACGCACGATTCATATTTCCGGTTCGGGGTATGATCTTTTGGATGGCCAACAGAGATTGCGGGCACTTCTGGCCGGCGCTAAGGATTTTCGGTCAGAAAAGCGTTGCCTGTGGATTGATCTAGGTGCAAGCGAGAAGGCGATCAAGCTATACATCACATCGAAAGCGCAGCCGTTTGGATATGACTCCCAGGGGCAGAGATTAGGCGTGGCTGTGAGACGCATAGCACGCGAGGAACTTGAAACCGTCGACAATGAGAGAATAAGCCTTCGATTTACTTCGGATGGGAGCGGTCGTGATGTCTATGATTCCGATCTTTTTGACGCCAAAAGCATATATCGCGGTAGCGAAGAAATTAGCTGCCCTCCTAGACCTCATGGTGTTAGCGAAAATACTTTCAAACTGAATGATCTCATCAGGGNNCCTCATACGTGTGAATCCAGAGAACTTCCCCAATAAGCAGGAAGATCTTCTGCCACTTTTTGCGCGGATCGGCGCCGGCGGCACGGCATTGACGGATAACGAACAACGCTACTCGATCTATAAATTTCATGTGCCGCATGTCCGGGACGCCGTGAATAAAATTCATGCCGCCATTGGTCGCGTTTTATCTGGAACAGAAATTGCCGTATGCGCAATCCGCATTGCCTACTCAGAACTCCATACTGCGAAAAATGGTGATGATTTTGTAAATATGCCTGATGTCCGCACATTTTCAAATAAGATTTCCGAAAAGGGTGATAGCAACACTTTTCCTTTTAGAGAGCGTCTTAAGAATTTACTGCCTGAAGAAAACTCCGATGATCTAAAAAATGACCTCTTCGCGGCATTTAGAAAAATATGCGACAACTTACGTCACACGACCGAAAATGAACAGGCTATTGGTAATCACTGGGTTCCAGACATTGTTCTTGCGAATCTCCCCTCTGATTTATGGCAAGTTTTGACCTATTATGTAGTTCGCAACCCGAATGCAGAGATCTCTAGGCAGGATATTGTTCGTTTTGTGATGTGGTGGTATCTCTTTGTTATTGATAATTCTAAGGCTTCTGCGATTTGTTTCAAAAAAATTAGAAATCAATCTATCACTGGAGGTCCTGGCAGGATCCTTTATGCGGAGATTTGTCTTGAAAAACATGGCTTCCAGCTTGTGCCTTGCAAGATTGCAAAAGAAACCTGGTTTACCAGCCGTAGCATAGATTATGAATGGAAAACATACGAGGAACGATTTGGGAAGGACAACAATTTAAACAGAGTTTGTGCGCATTGGTGGGGTAGTTTTAAAAAATCGCTTTTCTGGCTTCAAAAAGAATACCTTCGGGAGAACTTTCCGGGTTTTGATCCTCTCAGTGAACACGATGAAGATACACCGTATGATTTCGATCATATCTGTCCAGCAAATGACTTTTACTACTCTATATGGTCCCGATTTGACACAGAAGACGTACCTAAAGAAATTCAGAATATCTGTGAGAGAGGACGACGCCTTTTTGATGCATCGATCGGTAATTATCGTATCGTGACTTCATCGCAAAATAGGTATGATAGCGATGACGATATCTCCAAAAAGCTCCCCGCGGCCATAAGATTCGATAACCTAACGGATGACCAGAAGAAAGATCTCTCTAATTTTGCCCTATCGGGTGACGAAGAAAGCCTGAAGCTATGGGCTCGCGTAAGTCGTAACGGAGAGTGCAAAAATCGGCTTTGGAACAAAGATCGACTCGCAGCATTTCAACAAGCCGTGGAGCATCGCACGGCATGGTTGTACTGTAAATTTTACAATGAGCTCGGTTTTGCTGAATGGGAAATGACTGAAACCTCAGAGTAAAAGTCATGATCGGTATCTTTTGGCTAATCACCATTGTAGGCGACGTTTGTCTGGTCTTACACAAGCTCACGCTTGACGAAGCAGAGACTTATGGAGAATGCCTCACTTGTCCGCTCAGCCATTTCGATTCTTGGGAGCCCACCAAACGCGGCGCTCAGTTGCTAACCCCGTTCGATGCACCAACACGCGCTGTTATCGCCACGTCAGAGTACGAGGAGTGGCCCCGCGGCCGTATTGTATTCAACTTTTCAGCGCAGCGTTTTGTAGTTTATGCTGACCGCCAAGCATTCATATATGGCGAGAAAATACGTGAGACGTTTAACTTGCCTGATGATGCAGTATTTCGAACGGATCTGCATTATCGAACTACGAAACACCTACCGCAAAAAAGGTCCTTACCGGTATCTCGTAACGCTGGTTCTCGATTATAATCTGAAAAAGAATAGACCAATGAAGGCAATGTAATACAGCTTCGTCAGCACTGCATCAGATTGTCAATTCGACCGCAACGCGATATGTTTTTGAGCCCCTCGAACGACACGTCCAAATTTGTCGTATCCGCGATTTAGCGCTGCTTTAAGGCTGAACTTCAGGGAGGAGGATCGCTATAAATGATCATGGAAATGGAGCGTTATATCGGGGTGATAGATTTATGCGCAACCGGAAAAACTGAAGTTTTGTACCCATTTCAGCGTCACCTTGGGATTGATCTTCCTATCCGATCAGAAAGTGAAATCGAATCCGATTCGGACTTGAAAAATGCGATATTTTCGCTCGCTGACCAAACGACAGAAGACCTGCTTATCTTGTTTGTTCTTTCGTATGCAGGATCACGGAAAATCTCAGTAGCGCTTGACGTAATAGGTCGAATTTCAAGATCGAAAAATATCTTGACGATTGGTATTTTTTCCGGAGAAGTTCTCGGTCG
>PLEQ01000296.1 GCA_003136475.1 Deltaproteobacteria bacterium | reverse complement strand
GTGCCATTCTCACCGCTGATCAAGACCCAACTATTGCGGCGTGCAATACTTCGAATCTGTCGATGGATGGCAGCCATTTCATCGGAACAGCCGATAAGTTCATAGCCCTTCTCTGAAAACGATGCCGTGGTTCGACTTTCCAGCGTTCGAATCTTAACGGCATGCTCTAAGATGGGGAGAATTTTTTCGACGGAAAGAGGTTTTTCCAAAAAATCATAAGCCCCCAGTTTGGTAGCTTTAACAGCAGTTTCAATAGTCCCGTGACCGCTCATTACGACGATGGGAACTTCGTCTTTAAGGGCCTTCATTTCCTGAAGGGTCTGGATGCCATCAAGATTCTGCATCCAGACATCCAAAAATACCAAATCGATCTGATTATGTTTAAAAAGCTCGATGCCATCCCGTCCGGAATACGCCGAAAGACTGGTCCAACCCTCATCATGGAGGACACCCGCAAGGGTATCGCAGATACTTTTTTCGTCGTCGACAATCAAGACCATCGGTTTGCGTTTTTCGCCCATCATGACTCTGCCCCCTTGGAAAATTCAAACTTAAGCTACCGGGAATTCAATAATCAACCGGGTTCCACTCGGTTGGTTATCCGCTAAACGCAAATAACCACCATGATCTGACACAATTTGATGGACGATCGCTAAGCCTAAGCCTGTGCCCTCATCCTTGGTTGAAAAATAAGGTTCCAGCACTCTTTCTTTTAAGGCTCCAGGAATGCCGCAACCGTTGTCGGCAATTTCGATACGTACGAGCCGCAAATTGGCTAGGAAGCGACATGAGGCATAGATTTGCCCCTTGCGTCCTTCGACGAGTGATGCAACGGAATTATTATATATATTCACAAACACTCGGTTTAGCTGCTCGCGATCAATGGCAAACGCAGGCAATTCGTCATGCCCTTGCAAGCCAAACTCGACCTCACTGTAACTCATTTTAAAGAGATTCACGACTTCGTACAGCACGTTGCCGACGTTACCGCGTTGCGGTTTAATATTCGGCAGCTTGGAGAACTTAGCAAATTCATTAACGAGATCGCGCAGCGAATCGACTTGGGTGATCACTGTTTCCATACAGGACGTAAAGACCTCCTGGTCTTCGCCTTCGAATTTGTCACGGAACCTTCGCACGAGACGTTGCGCATTCAGTTTAATGGGTGTGATAGGATTTTTAATCTCATGTGCGATCCGACGCGCCACTTCGCGCCAGGCTAGCACGCGTTGGGCTCGAATCTTTTCCACAGCATCATCGAAGACGACAACATAGCCCATTTCAACATTGTTTTCATCACGCAGACGAATGGCATTGACGATAAGGGAGACTTCGCGACCAATTTTACTCAGTTCCAGCTGCCCATGAAAGCCGCCTGAGTCCATCATACCTTCCTGAATAGGGTACCAAAAAACTTCGAAGAGTTCTTTGCCCAAGCCTTCTTTGATCGGTCGATCCATAAGATCCCGCATGCGGACATTCAAAAACTTTTCTGCAGCGGCATTGACCGAAGTTACCCACTGTCGTGAGTCGAGCGAAAGAACACCGGCTGTTATATGCTTGAGTACAATTTCTAGGTACTGCCGTTTGTGTTCGAGCTCTTCATTGGTTCTTTGCAGATTGTATTGCGCGTGTTCGGTAACTTTCTTCTGTTCCTGCAGGTCACGTGTCATCCTATTAAATGAGTTCACCAACTGTCCGGTCTCGTCATCGGAAGGTACACGCAAACGGATGTTATAGTTGCCGAGAGCAACTTCCCGAGTCGCTTCCGCAAGGTTTTGAATGGGTCCGGTTATTTCGCGTGCAACATAGAAACCTAACCAAGTTGCTGAAAACAGGATTAAGAGCACTACGACACCGATCAGAATCATATAGCTGAGACGGATCATCTGGGCGCCGGGCTTAAGATCGGCAAAATCGGAAAGGATCTGCTCCAAGCTTTTCAAAATCTGTGTTTCAAATCGTACCTCGGTGACCACGATGCCGCGCAAAGTGTTTGTCAGGGGATCACGCAAGGGAGCACTGCCATTGACAACATCTTGCCCGCCTTCGCCTGCGACACGACTATGCGACTTTAATTGCGGATTTGCCGAAAAGAATCGGATCGCCTCCTTAACATAGGTGGAGCTATTATTTGCTGTAAACCGCTGCTCCGTTTTATTGCTGGTCCAAATGAGAATACCGCTCAGAGAATATAAGCGCACTGAATTCAACCCATAGTCTGCATCAAAACCTGCCAGATCTTGGGATTCCATTGTGGTCGACCCCATATCATTCGCATCCATAGGGCCGAGAAACGATACCCGTTGTAAAGCTAGTCGCGCTAAACTCTCGAGACGCTTTTGATCTTGTTTATAGATGTGCGAACCAGCCTCTTGCGTTTTCTGAATGGTGATCTGCACCTTTTCGGAAAACCAGGTTTCGAAACTTGTCGTGATAAAGCGCGTCGTCAAATAGAAAAGAATAAGCGTTGGAGCTAAAGCGAAGAAAACTAAGGCAATCACAAGCTTGGTGCGCAAGGCGGAACCGAGAACGCCACGCTTCCTCTCCACAACAAGCTTGGTAATATTTCTCAATAACAGGAAGCTTAGGATCAGAATCAGGATCACATTAAGATTAATGAGGGAAAAATAAATGAGGGTCGTGAAGAACTCACGATTTATGGAGAGGAGTTCCCCGAGCGAAAAAAGTCGCGTCTCCAATCGGCTGATAACAACCAACAAGACGGTACAAATAACCATCGCAAACAGTTCGAAGGCTCTGCGCTTTTCTTCGTAAGTTTTGGGAAATGCTAGATTCATAAATTTTCAACGGTTAAAGGTATTTTGGCAAAAATACGATTCTTGCGTCTAAAAACAATCTGATAATTCTGCAAAGCGATATGCGTTTTCGTCTTCGCCTCCAGAATCGGAAGAACAGTAAACGTAATGTCCTTATTCTCTCGAATATTTGTGACGAATTTCACAATTTTAAAATGATCGCTTTTTTTGACATGGAGACCTTCTCCTTCGCGCATAACTCGCGTTTTGCCATTGATCAGCACATCGATATAACCCAGTGTCGGTTCCGTGCGACGCAAAAACACCGCACCATGGACGATGCCACGGGTGCGGGTGAGCAGCGCATAAACCGCACCGTCAGGATCCACAGCGTCATCCTTCTGGATCAAATCGTATGAGGTATCGATAAGCTGTTCACGGGCCTCTACGGAACCGTCAGCCTTTTTGAATCCGTCGATTTGAACCAGATTAATTTTGCGTGTGGGATCTTTCAAGGAGACATTTATGACCTTAAGGATGTCTCCCCTTACAAAGTCGAGCTCTGCGCCTCTACTGACTTTTTTCATACGCCCATTTACCGCAATGACAACATAGTCAAGCAGCGCCCCTTCTTCCGCCGGCGTTGCCAGAGTTCGATACGCCGCAGGCAGATCCCAAGCTAACTGTAAAGCAGCAAGCAGCAAGATTCCAAGGAGCTTCAAGCCCCGCATAGTCAAAGGTGACAAAGTCTACCCCCCTCACTCAAGAGTCAATAAATATTAGTTTTCAGCAACGCTTTCCCTAACTTTCATTTAAAGCTAAAATGGCGGTTATGGCAAATGGCGCGGAAACCGTACGGGGTTCAAACAGGGATCTGAAATGCTTCATTCTCCGGAATTAATCGTCTCCTTTGGACAATTTCTCAAAAAAATAGGAAAGAAAGAGGCGACCGTACAATCCTATTGCCAAGATTTGACGCAATTCTTGGAATTTCTCACAGCGCATGCCCTCTCACTTGCCAACGTCGACAATGCCATCCTATTGCACTATCACAATGCCATGCGGGAAAACCATGGCGGAAAACCCAACTCATTCCGTCGCTCAGTAATTGCCATTCGACAGTTTTACCGATGGCTAGCTAAGTATAGTGCCATGCCAATCTCGTCACTCGACGATCTTGTCATCCCGAATCGCGTTGAAGTCGTCCCACGCAAGCTCAGCGAACGCGATATAGACAGCCTTTTGAAAGAAACGGCAAAGAGTTCGCCTTTGAAGGCGGCTCGTGACAAGGCTATTATCGTCCTTCTGTGTTTTGAAGGCATAAAGGTTAGTGAATTGATTGCGCTCGAATGGAAAAATTTTCTAGCTCATCAAAACAAAGGGACTTTACTGGTTCCTGGCGAACGAAGCCGGCTCATCCTTCTGAGCGATAAGAGCGTGCAGTATCTAGTGCAATATCAGAGTGTCGTTCATTCCTACCAACCGGCAATTCCTAAGACTTATCGAATGTTTTTAGGATTCAAAGGTCGAGACTTGGTCTTGCTCTCGTCGCAAGTCACACGTCACGGTCTTAAATTTATGCTTTATGAACTTGGCCAAGCTTGTCATATTCCCCATCTGAATACCGAAATGCTTCGCCATTACGCGATTCAGCACCAGCTCAGCCTGGGTTTAGCTTCGGAGGAGATCATGAAGCACTTGGGTTTGAAACGCATCGGCAATATCGCTAAGCATCAAAGGTTCCTCGTTAAACATGGCGCACGCAACTAACTCACACGAGTATTTTCTAACAGAGGCTCTACGACTTGCAAAAAAGGCCGGCGCATGTGACGAAGTGCCGATCGGAGCTGTTGTCGTAAAAGATAGCACCATTATTAGCGAAGGCTTTAACAGACGCGAGCAGGCTCAGAGTGCTACGGGGCACGCCGAGATTATGGCTATTGAAGCTGCCTGTCACACACTCCATTCTTGGCGACTGGCCGACTGCGACCTTTATGTGAGCTTAGAACCTTGCTTGATGTGTGCGGGGGCTCTAGTGCAAGCCCGTATTCGAGCGGTTTATTTTGGGGCTTGGGATCCGAAAGGAGGGGCGCTAGGCAGCCTTTATAAAATTCATGAGGACGTGCGCCTCAATCACCGCTTCCTTGTTCAAGGCGGGATCTGTGCCGAAGAATGCGGAAGACTCTTGAGCACCTTCTTCCAAGCCAAGCGTAAGCGGAGTTGATATCTAAGCTGGAAAAGCGTCCACCGCAATGATGCGTTCGTACATCTCTTTATACTGAGCCATAATCTCAGCTTCCTTGCGATTGATCAGACCCTGCTCCAAAGCTTCCTGTGTACGACTATGGGGGCGTCCCTTAGCCAGCAAGCCTTGTCGCATAGCTTTACTTATCTTTTTGGCAACGATGTCGACCTCAGACACGAGATCGTAGGCTTTTTCCAATTGCGTCACACGCTCAGAATCGTCTTGGGGCAGATAGAGTCCTGAATGGGTTAGAAGATCACGCAGAGAAGCATCCATAATGAGTTTTTCCACTATCTGCGTAGCCAGGCGATCGCGCGGAGGAGCGGAAAAGGGATTGAGACGGCTCCATCGCAAAAACACATTTTTAAAAATCCAACCGAGGATGGGGACATCGATATTTTGATAAATCCCTTGAAAGGCGCCTTCGATTCTCTGAAATCCGTACTGAGCCGCGTAGTGAACCAAGATCTCTTCATTGGGCGATTTGGAGGCTTCATATCTTCTTAATGTTGCCGTTACGAGATACATCCATGACAAGATATCGGCAAAACGCCCGGTGAGTTTTTCACGAAATTTTAAGCTACCCCCGAAGAGTAGCATGGCAGCCTCGCTCATCACAACGAAGGCCGTGGAGGCCCAATTTAATTTGCGGTAGTAGCAAGCCATACGCGAGGCTGGTGCGCGCACAAAGATCGCTCGGGTCAACGTGAGAACGAACAAGCGACAGACATTTTGCACGATGCGACCGATGTGACCGGTGAAGGCGCGGTCAAAAGCTGTGACATCACCCTCTTGCAAGGCCTTGATTTCTTGGTACGCAAAGGGGTGACAGCGAATCGCACCTTGACCGAAAATAATCATAGAGCGGGTGAGAATATTGGCTCCTTCAACGGTAATGGAAATCGGAGCAGCTTGATAGTGACGAGCGATGACGTTTTTAGTGCCTAAGGAAATTCCTGCGCCACCCCAGNNGATGTCCATTGCTTTCGAGGCGACGAGTCGGTGAATTTCGGTCGCTTGGTACTTCGTAATTGCCGAAACGACAGCGGGTTTAATACCGCGATCCAAGGCACCCACAGTGTAGAGCCGCGAGGCTTCGAGCAAGTAGGTCAGACCCGCCATTTCGCCTAGAACTTCATCGACCCCTTCAAAACGCCAGAGCGGAGTGCCAAATTGCTGACGTACTTNNCCTTTGGCATAGGCTAAGGTCGCTCTGAGCATTTTTTTGACCGCACCAGAACTGTACGATGGCAATGAGATCGAACGCCCAGCAGCGAGACATTCCATGAGCATGCGCCAACCTTTACCGATGCCGTCTTCACCACCAATAACTTGCCTCAAAGGGACGACAACGTCATGCCCAGTGAGCGGTGAATTGATAAAGGGTACGCCCAGGGGATCATGACGTAAGCCAAGGTGAACACCTTCGGCCTGACTGGGCACCAAGACACAGCTAATGCCAAGTTCGATGCCACGGCCTAAGAGCTGATCCGGATCCAAAACTTTGACAGCTAAGCCTAAGACCGTCGAAATAGCCCCCAGTGTGATATAACGCTTTTTCCAGTTGAGCCGGAGAGCGAGCTCACCATCGGGCCCACGAAAAATCACGCCCTGCGCTTCGATGGAGCCGGCATCAGAGCCAGCGTCAGGCTCCGTTAGAGCAAAACATGGGATTTCCGTGCCATTGGCGAGACGCGGCAGGTAGTATTTTTTTTGCTCAGCGGTCCCGTAGTGCACAAGCAGCTCAGCTGGGCCTAAGGAATTGGGCACCATAGTTGTGATGGCGAGTGCGATACTGCGACTGGAGGTTTTGTGAACTACCTCACTGTGCGCAGCAGCTGAAAAGCCGAGACCACCAAATTCCGTCGGAATACATAGACCAAAAAATTTTTCCTTTTTTAGATAAGCCCAAATCTCAGGCGAGAGGTTTTGCTCACGATGAGCTTGCTCATCATCACAAAGTCGGCAAAGTTCTTCGCAGGGGCCCGCCAAAAAAGCTTTTTCTTTTTCACTTAAAGTGGCAAGCGGCTCTGCTAGAATTTTTGCAAAATCGGGTGTGCCTTTAAAAAGTTCACCATCCACCCAAATGCTGCCCGCTTCCAAAGCCACTCTTTCGGTTTCAGAGATCACGGGCAAGAGTTTACGGGCTTTGATTAACTTCATTAGATTTTTCGTGAACAGCCCTTGCCTGAGCGGAGCGAAAACAAACAGAGCAAAGATAGCGGCTGTCAGTGCACAAAGCCATAGGGGTAGACCCAGCAGAAAGATCCATCCCACACAGAAAATAGCCCAAAGCCACAGTGGCAAAGCAAAATAACCGAAAAAGAGCAGAACAATTTTCGCGCAAAGCCAACCCTGGAAGAAGCTCCACTGATTTAGCCAACCATAAACGTTCTCCATTGACTCCTCCGGCTAAGACTTAGAAATGAAAAAGGGATCCTCTTAACAGACGATCCCTATCATATCTAGCATCGAGGAATTCGCGAAGCTAGTTAAAGCTCAGCTTTAACATTTGGAGTAACGGATCCATCATTCTTCGGAGAAAGAGCTGTGAAAACATATTCACCCAAATTCATCGCTTGAAAAAGCAGAAGAGGGAGATTGTTTAGACCCAGCCAACTAAAATAAACCACACAAAAAACCCCCCTCGCCTGTGACGCTAGCACTAGAGAGCGAGCATAAGCTCTATTATTCGACACTCGAGAGCTCACGTAGGCCGACAATTGCGCAAACGAAACGGCTAAGTTAACAATAGTAGCTAGATCGTCTACAGAGTTGAAATTTGCCAGGGGCTCGACGGCAGGCTGAGAAGGTTGCGCAGGAGATGAATCCACATTATAAATTTTGCTCAGTGCTTTGAGTGAAGTTGTCAGGACAAAATCAAATGGAAAATACTGATCAAGCAACAAAGACAAGCCGACATCGGCTTGACAAGATTTAAGTCTTAAAGCTCGACAGAGTTTCAACAAAACAGTCAAACCGCCATAGGTGGAAAACACATAGCGTTGTTCAATGGCTAAAGCTGTATCGATCCTTGGACTCTTCGTTGATTCCGATATCTGCAACCTTGGGGCTGTCGAGTTTGTCAAATAGCGCTCGATCTCCGCGGCCCCTTCCAAGGGGAGGTGCATCGCCATGGCTGATAGATCGAGAAGACCTAGAGTTCCTAACATTCCCAGTAAATCTGCTGGAGTTTTCATGGTCGTGACAGCGGGAACAATTTTGAAAAATGGGTAAAGCATGTAAAGAGAGAGTTCACTAGCTGTATATGCCTGGTGAACACTTTCGGAAATGGGCACCTGGACCGTTTGAGTTGAGTTGCTGCCTTGAGCCAGCGCGCTTTGATGGAGAGCACCGAACGAAAGAGAGACGCAGAAAACTAAGATCTTGCTTAACTTCATTCTTTGTTCCTTTTGGTTAAGAGGCCTCCGTATAACATCGCAATCGAAGAAAATCAAATTTCGCCGCGATTTTTAATGGGCCGGAGTCTTTCTCTCAGAGAACAAACATGAAGGCGAGCTCGCCACCGCCCCAAGGATCAAAGGGGTGGAAGTGATTGAGGCGTTCGACATACCAAGTCGTATTGATGAAAGCAAAGGCGGTGGCTGAAAAACTGTATTCGCAGGCGGCTTGAAACTTCGTGTGGCTCTCGGCTATATCGCTCGGCTGCTCCTTTATAGCGGCATAGTTGTGGTAGAGGCCCCACTGAAGACGCAAATTCGCCAGCGCTGCGTGGTTCAAAGAATAGCCGAGGAGAATTTCATTTCTTTTTACACTGGGGCTGTAGACGTCGGGGTAATGGTTCCCGGCAAAGGATGGGTTGAGATAGCTATAGTCGGCTTTGCGCAGGATGAGTTCGAGACTCAGTTTATGCAGCATTTCATAAAGGTCTGCACCCAAACTCAGTTCATAAGACTGTGCATTTCTTTTGAGTGACTTCTGGTAGGAATCGACAAAAAAGAGTTTGCGCTCTTTTTTAAGTTCATTGCTAAAAGCGGCTTGCAGATAGAAAGAACCCCAATGCGGGGAACGGATTTGAACTGTTTCGGCTTCGCGTTGGTAGCCAAAAAAATAGCCTTCGCTAGCGCGTGTCCAGGCCAAGGGCGAATCCACTTCGTAAGTCGCACTCAAAAAGCCGTCCGGCCCGAGTGCCGTTTGCAATTTAGCCCCTAGGGTATTGATGGCTTTACTGTAGTAATCACCGGGACTTTGTTCCCACGAATTATACAAAACATCGACATCCCAGTAGTAGAGTTCCAAAAAATTGGGACCTTGTTTGACGCCGACTGCAGCTCCGAGACTATCCCACTTTTTATAAGTGCCACCGGAAGCGTCTGCGAGTGCAGCGACATAAAAATTGCCAAGGCCGTTCCATTGCAAGCGTAATTCCTGAGTCAGATTGCGCATCAGGAGGTCTTCTTCCCGCCGCTGACGAAAACTAAAATCAACGGTGTTGGCAGTCTTCGAGGAGTCGAACTTAATATCTTCTAGAAAATAAAAGCGACTGGGGTTGAGACTCCCACTTTGCATGCGGTACCCAGCTTGTGCTTGGTCGAACTTTGCATACCATTGGGTGGGATAGTCATAGCTCATGATATCGATAAAGTAGGAAGCATCGAGGAGGTCTTCGCGATCGACTTCTTCGGCATCACGTGGATAGAAGCGTGCTTGCGCTGATATTGCTAAGCACAACCCACAGCTGAGCACCAGCGACTTGAGGTAGGAAGAAAGCATAACGCGCTCCGAAGTCCATCCTGCTTCGAAACATCATAGCACCATCCCAGACTTGCTTCCTAAGATTCTAAGGCGAGAGTTTATTTTTTAACCTGCGCTTGCTGATTTCGTAAAGAAGGATGGCTCCTGCAGCGGACACGTTCAGTGAATCTGCGTGACCATGCATAGGAATATGAATCAGCTTGTCGGAGTGGGAGATCCAAAATGGATCGAGCCCTTTATCTTCACTGCCAAGCAGCAGCGCGGATCGCACGCGATACGGGACAAGGTCGTAGTAGATACTGGCATTGGAGAGGACTGCTGAGTAGATGGCAATCTTCTGTTCTTTGCAGAAGGCATAGGCCTCGCTTCGTGAACACGCGGCGATGGGTAGAGAAAAACAGCACCCGAGACTAGCGCGTATAACGTTAGGATTGAAAATGTCGATCTTAGTATCGATGAGAAGGATGCCATTGACTCCAGCGCCATCCGCCGTTCGGAGGAGAGCCCCTAAGTTGCCGGGTTTTTCGATAGCCTCGATCAAGAGCCAGAAGGGTTCATCCGCAACATGAAAATCTCGGAACTCGCTCGCCTTAGTTTTGCAAACGAGCAGAATACCTTCTGCGTCTTTTCGAACGACGACTTTATTGAAGCAGGGTTCGTTCAGCTCATAAAGATTCACGGATGCTTGACTTGCTAAATTCAGCAAGTTCTCGGCTTGCTCAGAAAGGAGCGTAGGGCAAAAATAGATTTCGCTAACACGCAGGCCATTGGCAATCGCTTTTTCTTGTTCACGGACACCTTCAACTATGAACTCACCGAGGCTCCTGCGGGTCTTGCTCGCGCGCAGGGCTACGAGTTTCTTAATCTGGGCATTTTGCAAACTGGTTATCAAGACTCTGTTGGTCATGTCTGAGCCTCATTTCTTAGCCACAAGCAAAAGGAGCCGCTCGGCAGTTTACGCGACGAGTCTTCTTCGTTAATAGCTAATTCACCAGCGCGCAGGGTGCCTTGGTTTTTGAATAGGCCACTCAAAAGATTCTGCAGCGCCAACCCGCTGATACCGGGAGTGTGGCAGGATAGGAACAAGAAGGCAAAGTTTTCAGAACAGAGCGGGTGGAGCTCCTTTAAGAGGTTGAAAAGGTCATCTTCGATCTTCCAGACTTCATTTTTTGCGCCACGGCCAAAGCTAGGCGGATCTAATATGATTCCGTCATACTGGGACTGGCGACGACTTTCTTTAGTGACAAATTTGCGAACATCATCGACCAACCACCGGACGGGTTGCTGCGCAAGACCTGCAAGTTGGGCGTTGTCTCTGGCCCAATCGACGCTCTTCTTGGAGGCATCGACGTGCGCAACGTGAGCGCCAGCTCGGGCGAGCTGGAGCGTCAAGCTTCCGGTATAGGCAAAAAGGTTGAGGCATTTAAAGGGCCCTCCCTTGTGGNNGCCATTCTTGGTAGTGTTCGGGGAAAAGACCGATGTGCCCAAAGTCGGTCAGGCGCACGATGAATGGAATACCATCTTGATGAACCACCCATTGGGGAGCTAATTGACGTCCCCTCTTGCTTTGCCATTCGCCTTTGCCGCTATCGTCACGTCTGAATATGGCGTCAGCACTTTGCCATACGGATTCTGGCAATTGGGGTTGCCATAAAGCCTGCAACGCAGGTCGAACGAGGAGATAATCGCCAACACGTTCCAACTTTTGAAAATTGCCACTATCAAGCAGCCGATATTCTTTCACGATTGTCGCCATTTCAAATTCTTTTAATCTTTAAGCGCTCAGACGAGGAGGTGGGATTCATCGAACGATGGGGGAAACATCAACAGTATCCGGACAACTCTAGCAGCATGGAACGCAACATGCTTCCCCCAATTTCAGCGACAACAGCAATGTCTCAACCTACCCGCTAAATCTAGCGCATATCTGCAATTTTGTCAAGTAATACAATATGTTATAAAAATCATTCAAACATTTTTTGAAAAAATCCACCGCCACTTTTGCGCTGAATATTCTCACCGGAGATTTCGGCAAATTTCTCCAAAAGTTCCCGTTGCTGTTTATTCAGGCGTTTAGGAATTTTGATGTCGAGCTGGACGATAAAATCGCCCTGACCCACGCCACGGATATGAGGCACTCCCTCACCTGCTAGGGCAATGCGATCACCGTGTTGAGAGCCGGTTGGAATGCTAATGCTGCGTTGCCCCTTGAGGGTGGGGATGTCCACGTCGCAGCCGAGCGCCGCTTGCACCATGGAGACTTCATGGCTGAGGATGATGTCAAAACCATCACGCACGAAAGTCTTGCTTTCCTGGACATTTAAAACGACATAAAGATCGCCCGCAGGGCCACCGAAGGCACCAGGCTCACCCTCGCCGGTGACGCGAAGGCGCAATCCACTATCCACTCCGGCTGGCGCTTTGATTTTAAGCTGTCGTTTCTCAGAGACAGAGCCTCTACCGCGGCATTTTTGACACGGATCTTGAATGACTTGGCCTTCGCCATGACAGGTGGGGCAGGTTACAGCAACACTGAAAAACCCCTGGGTGCGTCGGACTTGGCCATCTCCGCCGCAACTTGTGCAGGTACTAGCTTTGGATCCAGGTTTTGCACCGGATCCGCTGCAGGCGGAGCAGTCGCTCCGGCGCTGAAAGGAAATTTCTTTTTCGGTGCCAAAAACCGCTTCTTCGAAGGCGATCGTGAGCTCATATTGTAAATCTGAGCCCCGTCGCGCACG
>PLEQ01000187.1 GCA_003136475.1 Deltaproteobacteria bacterium | reverse complement strand
TTTCGCCCGGAATCAGTGAGCGAATTGGGTCGGAATACACACTTAAGATCGGTCAGACCACGCGCGACGTGAAACAGCGCGTAACAGAGCAACTCAGGACCGCTGCCATCAAGGACTGGAAGATCGAACTCGATGAATCTGCTGAACGTTTGGATGGTAGCATCTTTACCGACTATGAGGTACGTGCCGCGCTTGTCAGAAAGGGTTTTGCAAACCCAGAACTCGAATGGATGCAATGTTCTGTAAAAGATGTGCAGACCGTTCTTACCGAACTACGTACCGGCCTAAGGTTTTCAGGGACACATAGTGAGACATTTCCCATGCGCACCGAGCAAGCCCAGGCGGTACAAGCGACTTACAACTATTATCTCTCATGTTGGAAAGAAGATAAGAATGCCGCGCCGCACTTTCTATGGAACGCAAAAATGCGTTTTGGAAAAACCTTCACTACCTACCAACTTGCTAAGAAGCTCAACGCGAAGCGAGTACTCGTTGTCACATTCAAGCCAGCAGTAGAGGATGCTTGGCAGACTGATCTTGAATCACATGCAGACTTTGACGGTTGGCAATACATGAGTCGCAACATCGATGCAGATCCCACAAAAGTTTCATCCAACAATCCTCTAGTGTATTTTGGATCATTTCAGGACTTACTGGGTCGAGACGCGAAAGGCAAAATTAAACTAAAAAACCATTGGCTTCACGAGTTGAAGTGGGACTTAGTCGTTTTTGACGAATACCATTTCGGTGCTTGGCGCGAGACGGCTAAGGAGCTTTTCAACGAAGAAAAAGACGACGAAAAGCTCGAATATACAGAGGCGCTCAACACAATAAACGAGGATTTGACGGAACTCTCACGAGAGTTTTTACCCATATCTACAAAGGCATATCTTTACCTAAGCGGCACGCCGTTCAAGGCTTTAGCCACAGGTGAATTCATCGAAGAGCAGATTTTCAATTGGACCTACACTGACGAGCAACGCGCAAAGGAGGAGTTTGCGAAGAAAAATCCAGGTCAGTGGAACCCATACGGTGGGCTCCCGCAGATGCGTCTGCTCACTTACCAGATGCCAGAGGAATTGCTGGCCATAGCTAGCGGTGGAGAGTTCGATNNAGTTTGACCTGAACGGGTTTTTCTCAGCCACAGGAGAAGGGAACAAAGCGAAGTTTAAGCATACTAGCGAGGTACAGAAGTGGCTCGATATCATCCGTGGTGGATACATGCACAAGACGGTTGAGCATCTAAAAGCTGGCACAAGGCCTCCAATGCCATACGAGGATGACCGCTTGCTACCTTATCTTCAACACTCATTTTGGTTTTTGCCTGATGTAGCGGCATGCTATGCAATGAAGAATTTGATGTCGGAGAAATACAATGTGTTCTGGCACGACTACACGGTTCTCGTCGTAGCGGGTCCCTCAGCAGGTATTGGGCTTGATGCGTTAGCGCCGGTTCGTGCAGCCATCGGGAGCGGATTTGAAACCAAGACGATCACACTTTCATGCGGCAAACTCACCACTGGTGTCACAGTTGCGCAATGGTCGTCTATCTTGATGCTTCGCAATCTTTCATCTCCCGAGACCTATTTTCAAGCTGCGTTTCGTGTACAATCGCCATGGTCAATAAAAAATCCCAATGGTGATAACCCGAACGAAGAAGAAGTAATCAAACCAATTTGCTTTGTTTTCGACTTCGCTCCCACACGAGCGTTGCGGCAGCTCTCCGAGTATGGGGTCGGGCTGTCTCCAACCGAACCAAACCCCGAAAGCGCCGTCAAAGAGCTTGTATCGTTTCTACCAGTGTTGGCATATGACGGCGCTAATATGACGCAGGTTGATGCAGGTGGGATTCTCGATATTGCAATCGCTGGCACTTCGGCCACGCTTTTGGCTCGAAAATGGGAATCCGCTCTATTGGTGAATGTGGACAATGAGACTTTGCGTCGTATTTTGGACAATCCTGAAGCGATGGCTGCCGTGGAACGCATAGAAGGCTGGCGTGTACTTGGTGATAACGTCATCGAAACAATTATCAACAAGAGTGAGAAGGTCAAAGACCTTAAAATTAAAGCTCAGAGTAGCAGTCTTACATCAAGACAGAAAAGACAACTGACTAAAGAAGAGAAAGAGTACAAGTCTAAGCGAAAGCTCGTCCAAGACAAACTGATTAAGTTCGCTACTCGCATTCCGGTGTTCATGTACCTGACCGACTTTCGCGAGAATACTTTAAAAGATGTTATTACCAAACTCGAACCAGATTTATTTCTGTCCGTTACCGGACTAACAGTAGACGATTTCCACCTCCTCGTGAAACTAAAGGTTTTCAACACTGGACAAATGAACCAAGCTGTCTTCGCGTTTCGTCGCTATGAAGACGCATCACTTCGATACACAGGAATCGAAAGTCACGAAGGGCTTAATCATTACGGCCTTTACGACACGGTAGTAGCGAAAGAGCGATGATCGCTTGGCTTAATGAACCTATGGGATCACTGGCTCTCGTAGACACTACATCCGAGGCCATGATTAATGTACTCTGCTTGGGAAGAAAACCTAAGGAAGGCCTACTTTAAAGAAACTGAAAGTACCCTAAGGGGGCAAATTTGGAGCTTGGAACCTTGGGGCAACGAGGCCTCTTGGCGGACAAGCAATACTATATGGTTATGATAAAAGCCATTTCTTAAGTACTTTGAGTTATTACTTTTAACTCACTTGCAAGGTTACTTAAAGATTGTGTTTCAGCCTCTGTCATTAAAGACGCTGAATTTTGATACACATGGCTTTCGAGTTTTGTTTTGATTGTAAAATGACCAAGATAATCGGATGCCTGAACAACACAGGAAAAATCAGACATCGCATTAAGTGAGGCCTTTCCCCCCTTTTGGTTCTTTATAAGTTCATCCAACTCATCAGAAAATTTGAGCAAATCTTCACGATAAAACCAGATATTTTCCACTTCAGCAGTAAATCCATGGGAATTGATTCTACAAGTAAAACAATAAGTTTTACTACCATTCTCATCTGAGAAGTCTGTCCGTCTGAGCTCAAAGCTAGTGCTTCCGTCTGAACTTTTATAAATAGTCATATTTTCCTACTTCTTCATAAGTGCGTGTTTGATTACAACCAATTCATCAGTGGGTCTCTTCGCAAATATCAATTCCCAACCGTTGGACACTATCGGGTTTCCTGTATCTAACGAGGTTTTCCATGCCCCAGACTTCACAGCTTCCGTAACACTGCTTTCAAAGCTGGCTAAGATAGCATCATTACGTAATGGGAATCCGTGAGACATGGGTCGGCTATTGATGTATTCACCCATGTGTTTAGTAGCGTTAGGGTTCACGAAAAATTCGGCGTTTTCAATTTTTAGACGGAAATATTTGGGGATTGTTGTACCTGGAATCAGTTCCCCTAGATTGGACATCTTACCCCTGATATCCTTGATTGAGCCATGTACTCTCTCGCCTAATTTTTTAGCTTTCTTTGCGAACTCACCTACGCCTACGACAGTCCCAAGAGCTGTAAGAAGCTTAGGAGAGCCGAGTGCAAGCTCAACGCCGGATATAATTCTTTCGGCTACTGAAAGGTCGGAGCCATCACACTGGCTTTTACCTGTTACCAACTCATAGAAAGAGCCTACCCTACTGCTAAGCTGCGCCTGCACAACACATGAAATTCCAGAGGCAATGACTTTGGTGGTCTGTCTAACTTGTTCTTGAAATTCGCTAATGGCATCGATAGCTGATTTAGCAGATTTAACGAGCTCTTTAGCAAGCAATGCAAGGGCCTGGACTGTTTCGATGCTACGTCGCTGCTCTGGAGTGAGCTCCTTTGCACTCAGCTTTTTCAACGCACTCTCAAGATCCGAGCTTTCAACCGGAGCAATTTCATGCATCTCTTCTTTGAGACTTTGTCGAACCTCAACAGGCACTGGACTATCTTTGAACCAAAGGTCTTTATCTACATGTTTGTCGATAAAGTGCAGCACGCGATCATACTGTTGTTGATACGCTTGCCACTCCTGTTTTGAAAAATACTTGCGGCCGAGCGCGATTTTTTCGTAGGTTGCAACGTTATTTGTCCATGCTTTAACTTCAGTTAAAAACCCAAGGCGATCGTTGCTTGCAAGTCCTGCTTGCAATTTGTCAAGCACCGAGTTGGCGTAATTTCTATAGATACTATCATCATGGTTAAATTCGCTTGCATCACAGTTCGGTGCGGTAGGAGTTTCATGAAAGTTAAACTGAAGCTCCAACACTGGAGCCTCAAGACTCTCAAGCCCTTCTTTCTTAAGCTCATCCAGAATTATTGCATGCTTTGTTTGTAGATTTTCTTTAATAATGGCTTGTGTATTCGCGATTTCCAGCTGCAAAAGACCTATGTCTTTGCGCAAATTGAGAATAGTTTCATGCGCCCTCGTAAATGCGGCATAATCGGAATCTACCAGCTGCGAAAATTCTTTGCTTTCTAGATCCTTAAGAAGAGACTCAGCGAGCTTAAAGCGCTCTTGAAACTCATCCACCTTGGAGAATTTTTGCATCTCTGCAAGTTGCTTTGCAAGGTCACGCAATTGCTGAGCTAAGAGAGGATCGAGCTCATCTAAAGTCATTTGAAATTGGGATTGGCAAGAACCAACAGCGCGTTGACCAGCTGCCATGAAGGTATGGCAGATCTGACTTCGTTGACCTCTTAAATTTTGAAAAAGTATCGATTCGAAAGTACCTGATTTGAGAAAATCTGTTCCCACCAAAGCGAAAGTATACCGAACGTTGTTAACACCTACTCTCAGTGTCGAACCAGGGACCTGTCCAGATGAAATCGACTGAAGAACATAACCATCTCGCTTGTATCTGATGGTCCCTGGAAGAGTATAGAAAGGGATAGAGTTTTCATTCATGTAAAGGAATATTTCACCTGGTGCCCGTTGAATCGCTGTAGCAGAGCTATTCTCGCTAGCATACCAATGGATTTCGAAACTGGTATGATTTGCTAAGGAGAGAGACGATAGAAAAGTCGAAACGAAAAAGAGCAGCTTTTTCATCGCTTACCCCCACTATCTTGTGTAATACGAATCAGCAGTTTGTCGTATAAATTGATAGCTTGTTCTAGATTTCCTTGTTGCAAGCTCTCGATAATTGCCAGTTTCTGATTTGCCTCAGATAGTGGTCTCTCGATGTCCAAGCTCTCTAAAACTGTCCGTATAATGGCAGAAAATTCGGATGACAGTTTGTTCTTCGCTGTATCTCTGAAGCCTTCATATTTTTCACAGCCCCAGCTAAGCCACTCATTTCCAGGACGATTATCTGGACTACAAACCGAGTCTAACGCTAGCAATTGCTGTATGCCATTAAACCTCGCACCTAAGAACTGAGCATTGTGAAATTGGGAAACGTCTTCTTTGATAAGAGCATTGTCAACCAATTGCACCACTTGAGCATGAAAGCCGGTTTCTTTCTCGATCAGCTTTGCTTCTCGGAAATTTTGTTTCTTGTCCGCACGCAACTTGGCTGTTTCAAGCTCCAGCATTTTTGTGTCGATGGTTTGAAGGATTTTGCGACTTTCATCTTCGACTTTACCGACTCGCGCTTGAGCATAGTCTGCTATAGCACGTGCATAACCTATTTCCCACGAATAGGAAGGCGCTTCCGGAAAAGAATTTTTTTCGAGGTAAGTCTTGTATTGAGTTAATTTTTCTTTGATAAATGATTCCACACCTTGTAAATCAGCTATGAGACGAGTGCTTCTACTGACAAATTGTGCGCTTCGTGATTGTTCATCAAGCAAAAAAGACCGCACCGAGAAACGCACATTGATAAGATCGAGGTAATTTTTAATCCCATTCACAGATTTCCAAAACTGCTGAAACTTACTCTGAATGCTTGGTTCAGATGCTTTATAGGAATTATTGAACTCCTTTGTGAACTGCACGAAAGAAACTGCTGTTCCCTTCAAATTTTCATCATGCCAGCGAAGAACACTTTCCAACTGCTTCAGCTTAGCAAGATNNCAATAACCCGCTTACCTTTCTCCTCGATCTTGTGCTTGATTCGACTATGCAGAATATTATCATATTCAGCGAGTTTTGCTTGGCAAGCCTGAAACTGATTAATTCGAGATTTAAGACAGTTTAGTTGTGCATGTGCATTTTCATAGTTGCAGCTTTGGTTCAACTTTTCACTGGTACAATCTTCGACGTTAACAGCATAGATCTGTGCAGCAATAGCGACAAAAAAAAGTCCCATAAAAGTTCGAACGAGTTTAATTGCATGCATCATAACTGTCACCTCTTTCGTCATTAGTATTTTTTGACAAACAGATAATCTCACGCAGCTTTTGCTGGGAGCTTTCTTCTATTTTTTTGAAATGGTCNNCGTTCATCACTTTTTGTTAAGATGTTTTTCTCTTGCATGAGCTTCTTTAAACTTTCGATTTGATGCTTTGAAAGTAATTTTTCCAATGACAGATCAGGTTTAATTTGAGACTTCGTTACAAAAGACTTACCTGCAAGCTCAAGAGCCGATTGAATAGCTTCTATCACGCGTACAAGAATTGTAAGATCCACAAAAGCCTCCGCTGCTGACTGAGAGTCTTTGAGCGCAACTTCTAGCGTCTCTTTTCTTTCAGCTAGAATTTGCTGCTGTCGGGGGGAAACCTTCTTTTTAATTTTATTGATTTTAAATTCGCAGCCGTGATCGAAAGTGGATTTGCGTGTTCTTTCGGGATTGCGATCGACGATCCTTAGTCCGTTGCCCGTCACTGTTGCTGTTTGACTTCCCGTTTTAGGTTGTAAACATACAGATGAAGCTCCTGCATCTAAGGCGATATCAATTTGGTGACCACGACAAGCGAATGTGTNNCGCAAGAACTGTTTCAGCTAGCTGGCAATTTGATAAAAAAAGCCCTGTATCAAAGCAACTAAAAGATCCATCGCTCACGGGCTTTGCGGCGGGCAGAAATTGACTAGGATCAGAAATAGTTAATTCAATTCGCTCAACTCGGATACTTGACTTCGGTGCAATAGCACACATTTTAGTTTTGATATTTTGGGATGATGCCGGAACTTGTACATTCTTAATATAAATTGTCTTTACACCATTAGATTCTGCTCGTGCGTGAATAAAATCGTCACCAGTTGAATGCCAATTCAAGTTACCAATGTCAGCAACATCAAGAAATTGTGATTTACGATGAGGCTCAGTATTGGCATCTTGGTAAGCAAGATCGCATCGTGCAAGTGAGATATCAGACAAATCAGAGATATTATCAATAACATCTCGCCATTGAGCTTGGTAATGGATAGCAACGTCAACGGGCGCTTGGAAAGGAAGAGCAAATGGGAGTGTATTGATATAACAACCAGGACGGAAATCAATAATTCTAGTGAGCCAATTGTCTTCAAACGGCCCCTCACCCCGCGGA
>PLEQ01000033.1 GCA_003136475.1 Deltaproteobacteria bacterium | reverse complement strand
GCAAACTCAAAAATGAGTTTGCGCCTTAACCCAGAAGAGGGTCTTTTTTTGTTGAGAAAGACGCAATGGCGTTCTTCTCGCCATTGCGTCTTGGTAGGCAAAGAATTCCGACTCGAGCGCCTGTCAAGAGTGATCGAAGGTCATCCCCGGAGGGGACGCGTAGCGATAGCGAAGCGCTCTTGTACAGGCATAGCGAGGGAGGAATTACAGAAATTTCTTAACTGTGAGCAAAGCGAACTAAGTGTCAAAAAATACCGACTGACGAGTTAAGCGAGTTAAGGGTCAAAAATTAAAAAAATTCTCCAATTTTAAAATTTTCACCCACAGGAAAAACCGGTTTAAAATAGTTTTAACTTTAGTTTAAATAAGTTTAGGGGTTAAATTTTACAGTTAGTTCAGTAGGTTATACTGTGTTTTTGTACCTGATATACCCCCCAAGTGTACCTGATATACCCCCCAAGTGTTCCTGATATACCCCCCAAATTATGGGAGATTTTCTGCCTTGCTGAATTCGATCATTTTTTCTTTATTTTCCTCATGTTTTTCTACAATCTTATCTATTTCATCGATTAGATATCTTTTTTTGAACTCAACAAAGATCTTTCCATTTCTGTCTATCCATTTCATGGAGTAGTCAGGAAGACTGTTTTCTATAACTATCGCTTTGAGTTTAGATTTAAACTTTCTAACATTTCCCTCACTACCAGACTTCTCATGAAGCTTCTCAAGAGAGAATTCCCATCCATCCCTGTTTTTCCCTGCGTGTTTACGAGCTGTTCGATAGAGGAATTTCTGTAACCCTGAGGTGATATCAAAATACAAGCTGTTCGACTTGAGAAGGGATCCTTGCGCACAGCATAGTTCATACAACCACTCGGAGAGTGTTATTTGAATTATCTTTGTCTCTCTATCGCTTTTCCGCTCTGCATATCTCCAGTTTTCTATAAATCCGAATCCTTCTACATATCTGCCATCTTGGTTGTTAATTGTTGTATTTATCCCCGTCAGCTGAAGTCTAGCGAGACTTTTTTCTAAATCTTTTTGTTGTTTTCTTCCTCTTTCTCTATGGAGAGCTTTCAAAAGTTCATGACGTGGAATGGTGATTTTACGAGATGGAACATCAGATCCATTATTCAGTATTTCCTGTATTTTCCCAGCGACAATCAAGATAATGTCCCAGTCATAGATGCTAGCAATAAAATGGCCTCTGTGTCCGCTTATTACAACTTTTTGAGTTTTATCTTCACTCTCATAAATGAGAGGGTTTATTCTATCCTTTGACAGAGCAACAAAGGGAAATTCCATTAAGTCGATGACATCTCTGAGTTGTTTTTCTGGATAATGGATAACTGCGGTTTTCTTTTTTTGGAGGGGCTTTTCTTGTTTTTTCTTAACTTTATGAGGCAATACATCCTCAACGACAACGTTTTCCTCTTCTACACGCTCTATTTGAGGAGGTCCTTTTTCAAGCATTCCTGCTATTTCTTTTAAAAAAGTACTAAGAAATTTTCTCATAAATCCTTCTTTTTTCTATATTTTAACGCACCCCTCAGAGCGTAAGCATCGTCTTTTTCAAATGCTCTGAGAGACTTTCTCCTAAGATTCTTCAGTATCTCGTTTCCAGCTTTTATGGACTTGGTCAATATAATTCCAAGTTCCTTTTATAGTGGAAGAAAGGACAATTGCCTGAGACGTGAGATTGTTTATCTGAGACGTGAGACTTCTCAGAAAATCCATTTCTTCTTCTAAACGCTTTAATAGTTGTTTGGATTTTTGTATATCATGATTAGCCATGATTGACTCCTGTTCGTTGATTGTGGTTAGCGGCGTGCAGATGTTTCCTCATCTGTACGTCGCGCTCAGCTTATCTCATCCCCATACCCCTGGCAATCTGTTCTTTTCGTTTACAGTGATTAGATAAAGGGTTCACTTGAGCGGTTTTCCGCCTAGTCGAAAAATTCTTTACCACCTAAAAACACTTCTCTAGGGAATTTTACCCTATATCAGGGAAATAGGATAAAATTACCCATTTACAATCTCACTTCATTGTCTGCGGTGCTTGCACCAAAGCNNAAATCCTCCTCTGACCTTCTTCCATAATTTGTAAAAAAGTAAAAGCGTCAATCATGCAGAAATTGAAAAACTTTCACGGGCCAGCTTAACACTGGGACAACAACGATTTACCAATTAATATATAATTGGTGACAATCTTTCCATGAAAGGGCATGGTATTTTAGGTAATGGAAAAATTCTATCAATGTTATTGCATCATTTAACAAAGGATATTTTGTATGTATATTTATCTTAAAAAGTATTTAATAGTGTTTTTTATAATGACATATACAATTTTTATACAACAAGCTGTAGGTATGGAAGACCTCTTAAAAGATGAAAAAAAAACAACCAAAAAATTGAAAAAATATGCTCGTTGCAAAGAACCAACGGCTAATTGGTCATTTGAGTATGCGGAATATCGAAACAAACATGGCTATGAAGCGGCTAGAGATAAGTATTGTAATTTAAAAGGATCGGGGTATTGCTTAATACACAGCCTGTTCGCACAAAGTAAATATACAGGATTAAAAAAACACCGGAAAATAGTTAGAAAAACACTAAAAGAAAAATATGACATAACTATAGATGNNATGAAAATCACCAAAATAATTATCAGGATTCTCTTTCAGAGCAATTTAAAGATTACGGAGAAAATCTATCTGATGATCTAAAAAATGAGTGGTGCAACATACTATAAAAATTTTTTATATTATAATTTTGTAAAGTAACATGACACTTACATTCCAACGTGGAATGATTTAGACGTTCATGTTTTTCTGTATTTTTTTTTATTTTCAACGATTTAGTTCGCTCCGCTCACAAATNNTCGCTACGCGTCCCCTCCGGGGAGGACCTTCGAAAATTTATTTTAAAACAATAGCTTACACCAAAAAAAGTGGCTGGCGGAGATATTTTGCCAGTCACTCGGCTTCTTTTGAATGATGCCCATATCGTGCGTTTTGATTGAGTGGGATCTCGGAACTAATCAATACCCCCCTAGACGCCCCATACATGCGTTTCTACGTGGGTTAAATTTTTCTCAGTAGGATTCCTATAAAAGCTTTTTTTGCCTCCCTAGCATGCGTTTTGCGCGCTTAAAGCAGCATTTGAATTTGATAAGGTG
>PLEQ01000407.1 GCA_003136475.1 Deltaproteobacteria bacterium | reverse complement strand
ACTTTTCAAACAGCTTCTTAAAGGAGCTTCAGGGCGAAAACAGGTCCTTGTGATGCTCGAAGTTCACCCGAATGGCCCCTAAGCTTGAGAGGAAGTTGACGGAACCCAGGAGATCTAAACGCATGGGTCCGTGTTTGCGCATGACATCCCGGAATATATTGACAGCTTCGGTCGTTGCGAGGGTTAGGGGAACCTCGACTTGGACGTTCTTCTCTGCGGGAAACTCTACTTTTTCCTTGAAAGTTCCCTCAGCAAATTTTCTGCCATTAAAAGCNNGGATTCTGCACAAGGAATTTGATTTTCAGCTTAAATTCATGGAGATTTAGCGAGATGACTTGCAGTTCTTTCACGGAGACGATTGGCCGCTGAAGAACGGTGCCAAAGGTTTCGCGTAAGTACTGACAGCCACCGGTCATAAACGGTAGAAGCGTGCAAAGCAGTATCGATCGTAAAGGTCGTCTCATCGATACTAGAGTAACTCGAGAAGGCGCTCTTTGCCAATTTCTTTAAGAAAACTCGGGAGCCGGGGACCGTGGTCACGATCGATCAAGGCTCTATAAATGATCTGAAAGGCTTGTTTCGCATCGATTCCTGGGCCTTTGATGGTTTTTTCCCAAATCAGCGCATTGAGAGTCTTGTCATCGACGGGTTCGAGGTCCGTGCTAGCGATGAGATCCCGAAGCCCATGAAGGACTGTCGATTCTATGGGGTCCAAGCTCCGATCATCTTTAGTCAGGCGTACGGTGTAGCGAAATTCTTCCGGAGCATAATGCTTCAACCAGAACTGCGCACGCGTCGCGCGTTCGCTAAAGATCGCCTTAGTCGCTTCGGTGTACTCGGAAGCGTAATAGCGGGCAAAGGTGCGTTCGCTATCCCCGCCACAGATCTGCAAGCGGTTGCATAGAATCCGAAATTTGGGTCGATTGGGCAAGCTTGCAGGAATTTTACCGTCCACCATAGAGAGTTCGATAGAACGCCGGATCAAGGCCCATTTGTCGTTTGACTCGGGTGGGGAGAAAGCGATGTGTTCAGCTTTGTCGTACTCTTCGTAGTTCTTAATCACATCTTCATCAAAGGCGATGGCAAAATCATGATTGGGACGTTGGCTGGCAAAAATCCATCGGACGAGTGCGGGTTCGTAGACATCGAGAACTTGCGACAGGGTGTACAATTCACCCGACGAAGACGACATCTTCCCGGCTCCTCCTTTGATCATGACAAAGTCGTACTGTTGGTAGGAGGGAGGCGGCTCGTTCCAAATTTCTTTAATGATCGACTTGCCGGTATCGTAAGAACCACCTTCACTCGAATGGTCTTTGCCTCCGGGTTCAAAATCGACGTGTTCAAAATGCCAACGCATCGGCCAATCGATACGCCAGGCCAGTTTCAAATTGGGCGTGGTACGGATATCGATATTCTCTTCTTTACCGCAGCTTTGGCATTTGTAAAAATAGTCCCACTCACCGAGATAACGTTCCTCTTCGATGGTGTCTTTACCGCACGCCCCGCAATAGATGGAGGTCGGTAGCCAGTTCTCAGCTAGGGGTTCCGTGCGATGGCGATCTAAAACTGCGCGAATCTGGTCACGGTTCTCCAAGACCTTGCGAATTTCAGCAGCGTAAACGCCTTTGCTGTACCGCTGCTCTTGGTAAATAAAATGGGGCTTGATGCCGACCTTAGCGAGTTCTCTTTCAAAAGCAGCGATGCGGCCTTGCGCATAGGTGGCTTCTTCGCCCCAGGGATCGGGGATGCGCGAAATCGCTTGGCGAAGATAGGCTTTGAAAGCTGCCGGGTCGGGGACATTTTTAGGAACTTTACGAAAGGTATCGAAATTGTCCCAGCTGTAGAGAAAATGCACTTGCTTACCGAGCGACTGGAGGGCACGGGCAACGAGGTCGACGGTCACAACTTCACGAAAATTTCCAACGTGCACCGTCCCGCTAGGCGTGATGCCACTGGCGACGACGTAACGATCTTTTTCCCCACGTTCCTTGGTAACACGAAGGGCTGCGATATCCGCCCAATGCGGGCTTAGCGGTCGATGATCTTTCATTTGAAATCCTAGTTTCTATAGCCGGCACGGTTTTTTGGCCGTTTTCGAATCCACTTAGGGGTTGTACTTTGCTTACAGAGGGGGGCCAAGCAGATCTTTGTCCGCTAGGACCGAAGCTGAAAAAAGGGAGGGGCCCCCTTTACAAAATTGCAAAAGACCTTATGCTTTAGGCGTTATTAGCTTTCATTCGCCTTATGGAGTCTGCAATGACTTGGTTCAAACGCATAACCTTTTTCGCCATGGTGAATATCGGCATCGTTGTCATGCTGTCACTGGTGACCAACTTGCTGGGCATCCGGCCGTATTTGCATGCAAACGGCATTGATTTTAGCAACTTAGCAATATTTTGTCTCATTTGGGGAACGGGCGGTGCCTTTATCAGCCTATGGATTTCAAAATGGATGGCCAAAACTTTTTATGGCGTCCAAATCATCGATCGCAACCAGGCCCAGGTGGGTTGGGTGGTCGACATGGTTCACGAGCTCGCCCGCCGCGCCCGTCTGCCGCAAATGCCTGAGGTGGGTATTTACGAATCACCGGATGTCAACGCCTTCGCCACGGGCCCTTCGCGGAACAATTCCTTGGTGGCGGTGTCGAGCGGACTCTTACAAAAAATGCGCCGGGATGAAATCGAAGGGGTCTTGGGTCACGAACTTGCCCACATCGCCAACGGTGATATGGTCACAATGACCTTGCTGCAAGGCATCATGAACGCTTTTGTCATGTTTGCTGCTCGGGTTGTGGCNNATAACTTCTTACGCAACGATCGTGAGGGTGGCGGACTCGGTTTCTTCGGCTACATGATCACCGTATTTGTATTTGAGATGGTCTTTGGCCTCATTGGACAAGTGGTCACCTCGTACTTCTCACGTCACCGCGAATTCCGCGCAGATAGTGGGGGCGCACGCTACGCCGGTCGTGAAAACATGATCAATGCTTTATCAGCCTTGCAGCGCGACTACGGGGTGGTCTCACAAACCCAAGAGGGGAAATTTGCGGCACTGCAAATTTCATCCAAAAGTCGCTTTTTGCAATTGCTGTCGACGGGTCCACCGCTTGAAAAACGTATTGAAGCCCTCCGTCGTTTTTCCTAGCAATTTAGGAATTTCTCATCTCAGGTGCTGTCTACTGGACAAGCTTAAAAACGCTTACGGAGACACGTATGACAGCACCTTCCAAGATCCCGTTCGTCATGATCCTTTCGCTAGTTGTGAGCCTTCATGGCTACACAGCTTCAGCGAATAATAACCACCCTTTCGCACACGACGAGCTTGCAGACTCAGCCTTCGACGCTGGGCTCGAACTTGAGTACGAAAGTTTGAGTGCCGAGGAAAAACTGGCAATCCGTTGGGAACGCATTCTTGAAACCCGCTACACCAAAATTCCACCTTTTGCTAGACTTGGTCTTGGGCTTCTCAAATTATTATCTCCCGGTCACTTAGAAAAAGCCTTCACCCACAACGGCGATACCATGCCTAAAAGAACCAAGGTGGTGCATCCTTCAGGTTCGACCATTCTCTTAGACTGGGAGGCCGTTCCCAATCATCCCTACACCGGCATCTTTGCAACGGGATCCCAAACTGTGCTCGCATGCATGTCACTCGCAACAGCTCCCGAGACTCACAAAATCATCCCCGGCATGGCTTTAAAAATCTTCATCGATGGCAAAGAGTCGGTCAACATTATGGCCTTGTTCTCTCTGGATGGGCAGGAGCAGTTCAACAACTTTGCCAACGGTTATTCGACGAAACTCGCCCCTCCGAAAGACACTTTTGCAAATTACCTTGTAAGCTTGGCCTTCAAACACGCTCTGCACAATCTCGGCGACAAGGCTCACCTTTTGTTCTGACCACGCATCATATTGCAGAAGNNGTGATACCGAACGGGGATCTTGTCGCCCACGTGAATGCTCCTTACAGTCTGTACTTTGTACCCACGCCAGATTTGAAAGAACTCCTGAGCGAGATCAAGACGGGTATGGACTTTCGAAATCTTTTAGAAGGCAAAGGCGAGGGCTTGGTACTCTTTGACGTTTACGGCTTTGGCACGAACGGTCAAGCCTCCACCGCTTTTCACAAGATCGGTAAACTCAGCGGACGGAGCGAGTTTGTGGCTTCCTCGGAAGGGGATCAGCACCTGTTTTTTCGTCATCACCGAGCTCCCTAAGACGCTGTGCCAAATACGTCTCCTGGCTATGCACCGAAGCCTCGATCAAAAACTGCGTCAATGCGGAAACGAGGGGCTTGGCCAAACCCAATTGTTTTGCAAGGTCTAGGTTCCGTTCCATCACACTGTGTTCGGCGTCAGGAGCACGCAAAGGTAGCTCCAAATTAAACTTGCATTCGGCTATGGCCTCTGCGCACTGCAGACGTTTGAGCAAACAAAGAATCATCTGCGCATCCAGTTGGGCGATTTCATGACGCAAGTCCACGAGCATCTTTGATGCAGGACCATGGCTCATTCCCAAGCTCCTTTTTCGCGCCAGATCTCCCCGCGAGGTGTTTCAAGAAGCAGGTCGGAACCATCGTTGCCTAAAATATAATTGTAGTTCACAGGAATTTTACCCTCCGGTGTATCCACAATATAAGTTGGGATCGCATAGCCACTCAGCTTGCCACGCAGTTCCTTCATAATCGCTAAACCTGTCTTCACTGAGGTTCGAAGATGCGCTGTGCCTTCAACCAAGTGCGGGTGAAAGAGGTAGTAAGGCCGCACACGATGCCGAACAAGGGTCCGACACAGCGTCATGATTTTTTCGGCGCTATCATTTACCCCCCGCAATAAGACGGCCTGGTTGCCAACGGGAATACCGGCGTTCACAAGATTCGTCACGGCCTGAACCGCCTCAGGGCTCAATTCTTCGACACAGTTAAAATGGGTGTTCACCCAAATCGGATGGTATTTAGCCAGCATCTTAGAGAGCGTGTGAGTGACGCGATACGGCAGGGTGACCGGCGTGCGGGTGCCAAAACGGATGATCTCGACATGGGGGATTTTTCTAAGACTTTGCACAAGGTGCTCAAGGCTCTCATCGGAGCTAATAAAAGGATCCCCACCCGTGATGAGCACGTCACGAATGGCTGAATTGCTCGCAATGTACTGCAGGCCTTTGTTTATGATAACGCGATTAAAATGCAGACCCGACTCCTCGTCACGTCGTTTGCGATAGCAGTAGCGACAATAGACCGGACACAGCATGGCAACGCAGAACGCCACCCGATCTGGGTAGAGATGCACAACTTCTTTCACTGGCGAATGTAAACGCTCGGCAAGTGGATCCGCTTGACCAAGCGCATCGCTAAACTCCTCCATACGCGGCATAGCCTGCAGACGTATAGGGCAGGATGCCTGATTTTGCATAAGGGCAGCATAGTAAGGTGTCAGACCAGCCCTAAACAGGCTGTCGAGTTTAGAAAAACCCGCCGTTTCTTCGGCAAGCAGGGCAATTTCTGGTGGAAACTCTTCCGGACTTTGCAAT
This sequence comes from Deltaproteobacteria bacterium, assembly GCA_003136475.1. Lineage (GTDB taxonomy): Bacteria > Bdellovibrionota_B > Oligoflexia > Oligoflexales > Bog-1112 > BOG-1112. The sequence continues at coordinate 6,742 of PLEQ01000407.1, read as the reverse complement.
TGATGACGCATTTGCCACCGCCAATTGGCGAACTGTTCGGGGGCGACCTTAAAATAGCCGGCAGCACGGTGTGTAAGCGAATCTTTTTCTTGGCAAAATCGGAAAAATTCGTCCGGAGCTAATTCCATTGTTTCTTTACCCGGGAGGTTCGAGGGAAATTTCTACTTTTACTAAGGTTTTTTTAGATTTTTTACGATCAGTAATTTGAAGTGGCAGGGCAGTTGTAATTAACTAAGGATTTTAGCTGCCTACTACTGTCTCGTTCTAATGCCAGTTTAGTTTCGGTTCAGTTGGGGAGAGGCAAGGGGTGCTTAGGCTACTCCCTGGTGGGTCTAAGCATCTTCGAATGAGGGTGCGACTCTCTCTTCTTTGCTCTTACAGCATGCACCCTCATTCTTTTTGGATCACAATATTTTAAATCTATTCTGGTGGCGGTGCTGTTGGACAGGGTTCCGCTGGCACAATCCCTTGTTGCCAGTAAATAGGCAGGATGAGACTTCGCATCTTCGGCAGCTGAAGCTTAAACACGATAGCGCTGATGATAGTGACCAAGCCTGTCACTTCCACCGTTGCAGCTGCTCCAATAGTGCTCCCCAAGTAGCCAGCCAGTAAACTCCCGAGTGGGGCCATCCCCAGCAGCGACACGATGTAGAAACTCAAAACTCGCCCGCGTTTGCCATCCTCCGCAATCACATGTAAGAGCGAGTTACAGGCCGCCATTTGCATAATGTTGCCAGCGCCGACCACAAACAGACAGGCCAAAGAGATCGCCGTATATTCAGAATAGGCAAACAACACCATGCCCAAACCCAAAACCCCGGTTGCAAAGGCTATGATCTGACCCAATCCCAAAACCGACTTGCGTGAGGCTAGAAAGATGGCACCACACAAAGCGCCCGCCCCAGAAACAGCACTGAGCCCTGCCAGACCGCTTGCGCCAACGGAAAATAACTTCGCGGCAAATACCGGCAGCAGAGTCGAGAGTGAGACGGAAGTCACACTCGTAATTCCTAAAAGAAGCAAGATCGAACGAATGGGTGGGAATTTAAAGGAATAGCGCACTCCTTCTTTCAAACTCAACCAGATCGGCTCCACTTTCACCGGTTTACGATGACGATTCAAACGCATCCGCCATAAAGCCCATAACACAGCAAGATAACTTACACCATTCAACAGGAAGCAGAAGGCTTCGCCACTCAAGCCGATCACCACCCCCGCAATGGCCGGGCCAATAAGGCGGGCACCGTTGACCAAGGACGAGTTCACGGCAACGGCATTCGGCAGGTCCTCTTTACGCGTGACTATGTCGTTTAAAAAAGCCTGGCGCGTCGGCATATCGAAAGCATTGATCAGACCCAGCAGACAAGCCAAAACCACGATCTGCCACACTGAGATCCAATGCATAAAAGTCAGCAAGGCCATCAAGAAGGCTTGCAACATCGCCAGACTCTGTGTCACCAACAGCGTGCGCTGCCGGTTCCAACGATCGGTAAGCACGCCGGCAAACGGCGCTACAAAAAAAGTCGGGATCTGACCCGCAAAACTCACAACGCCAAGCAACCACTCCGACTTGGTGACGTGATAGACCAACCAAGTCATCGCGATCTGCTGCATCCAAGTTCCGACGAGCGAAATACCCTGACCAAAGAAGAACAACCGGTAGTTCTGATGCGAAAATGCCCGCTTGAACACCGCAGACTCCTGGGAGCTCGAAACTTAACTATCATTTTTGCGACTTATTAGAATTAGGTTAGCACTTCCCCATTGTTCTCGTAAATGGGCCAATTTTGCGCCGGGTCTCTCATGAAACCTTGCGTCACGCTAAGGCTAATTTTGCTAGGACAAGCCGATCTCTTTCAGACGCTGCTGAAGATAGTCACCCGCAGTAATCGCAGGATAAAGTTGTTTGCCACCTTGTCTGGCTAAGCAGGATTCCATAGGGGTCAGATCGCATTCGCTGCGGGGATGGCAGAAGAAGGGCATAGAAAAGCGACGTGAATGCTTGTCAGGAGGATTGACAACCCGGTGCGTTGTGGATTTGAAAACACCGTTTGTTAGATTCTGCAACATGTCCGCTGCATCGACGATAATATGCCCTTGTAAAGCATGAATCGCTCGCCATTTCCCCTCATGATCCAGGAGTTCTAAACCGGCGTCGCTCGCTTCACAAAGTAAAGTGATGAGATTGATATCTTCATGCGCTGCCGCGCGAATTGCGGGTGTGTCTCGCGTCACGGGTGGATAATGAATGATCCGCAGAATCGAGTGACCATTCCGCGCCATCGGTGCGATGCGGTCGATCGGCTCCTGTAAATACAAGGCACAGGCTTGCAGAACTTTCATCGCACACTTTTCAAGTTGCTTATAAAGCTCCGTATACGTCGTCCGAAAGTCGGGAAGCTCTTGGGGCCAAATGTTGTCACCATAAGGATCACAGGAATTTTGGGGATCGTAGTCGACACGACCCACATGCCAAAATTCCTTCAGATCTGGCAGGCTGGCAGCCTTGGCTTGCTCACGTCCGAAACTTGTGTAAGCCCGCTGCCCCTGGAGCTCAAGCCGCTCATATTGGCGCTTGCTAGCTTCTGGAAGAAGAAAAAATGCCTCGGCAAGTTTGTAGGCCTCACGAATCAGGTTGGCATCAATGCCATGGTTTTTGATAGCAAAGAACCCAATATCCGCCAGCGCGTCCCCAATGGTTTGTACAAAACGCTGCACACGGTGGGGTTCTTGCGAGTCAAAATCTCGAATATCGGCGAGTGCAATACTTTGGTCCAAGTTCTATACTCCTTTCTACACAAGAGCTAAGGCTGCGATCTCTCACTTCGCTACGCTCGTTCGAGATGACACCTTGCCTCACGTAGCAAGAGTGACACCTCGGCTCATCCCGATACATTAGCAAGCCCTTCGTCACTCCACCTGTTTGTCTTCTCGAACGAGCGTAGCGAAGTGAGAGATGACACCTTACCTCACGTAGCAAGAGTGACACCTCGGCTCATCCCGATACATTAGCAAGCATGTCCTTCGTCACTCCACCTGTTTGTCATCTCGAACGAGCGTAGCGAAGTGAGAGATCGCAGCCTTAGCTCTTGTGTCTAGCACTATACCCTCACGTCCCCTTTGCGGATAGCGTTGCTAGAAGCTCCTGCTGATGCACGCTGAGTTCCGGCAAACTCAAGAGCGAACTCGCAAGACCCAGGCTTTGAATATTCTCATCGGGCATCACAGCTTGGGCGAGGAATTCTTTCAAGAGCGCATAGGCTTTCCGATTGCTCTCTTTCATAATAGCCAAGACCATTTGAATTTTAACAGGTTCGACGGACTTATCCCACGAGTCGTAATCCGTAACAAAACAACACGGTAAATACGAGAGTGCGGCCTCACGGGCGAGGGCGTATTCGGGAAAATGAGTCATCCCAATAATATCTCCACCCATCATGCGATAGGACTGCGACTCAGCCCGTGTGGAAAAGTGGGGCCCCTCAATACAAACATAAGTCTTGTCCCAATGGATTTTGAAATCAAATGCTGATGCCTGGCTCTGTAACCATTCCATCCCTTTCATCCAAATCGGATCCGCCAATGTGACGTGCGCAACGATGCCTTCACCACAGAAGGTACTTTTGCGAACCCCTTTAGTCCGATCGATGTACTGCGAGGGAATCACAAGATCACCGGGAGCGAGTTCTTTTTGCAAACTCCCAACAGCTGAAAAAGCGAGGATGCGGTCCGTTCCGAGTTTCTTCAAAACGTAGATATTGGCCTTGTAATTGACTTCACTGGGCAGGAGCTCATGGTGACGACCGTGCCGAGGGAGAAAAAAGCACTCCTTACCAAAGAGGCGAATGCGCCGCAAACCTGTCGAAGCCAGACCAAAGGGACTGTCTAAAGCGACGGTTGCGATCTCTTCAACACCTTCAAATTTTTCAAAACCCGAGCCACCAATAATCGCAAGCATTTGGTATTCCTTTAAGAAAAGCAGTGCATCCTGCTTTAAGTTGAAGAATAACGGATACCGGTATTGAGAATCACGCCCGAAACCAGAGAGAAAGGAGTGACATCAAACGCTGGATTAAACACCGAAGCACCCGGAGGCGCCCATTGCACTTCACCAAACGAGCCTTTAACTCCCAAAACTTCGTGATCCGCCCGTTCTTCAATAGGGATGCTCGCTCCCGATGGGCACTCTGGATCGCACGTGGATTCGGGGGCTACGGCGTAGAAAGGAATTTTATGAAAGCGTGCAGCGAGGGCGAGCGCATAGGTGCCAATCTTGTTTGCAAAATCACCATTTGCCGCAATGCGATCGGCGCCGACAAAACAGCTGCTTATCTTTTTTTGTTGCATAGCCGTGGCTGCTGCACTGTCACACAGTAGAGTGAAAGGTACGCCAGCCTTAGCGAGCTCCCAAGCGGTAAGTCGTGCACCTTGCAGAAGCGGACGGGTTTCGCAGGCATAGACGTGAATGCGTTTGCCACGCTGATGAGCGGAGATGAGGGCACCCAAGGCTGTCCCCACTCCTACTGTCGCTAGGCCTCCCGAGTTGCACACCGTCAAGATCTGATCACCATCTTCGATCAAAGCAAAGGCGTGTTCTGCCATTGCCTCGCACATCATCTTGTCTTCGTGAGCCATCTGCAGAGCTGCCTGCAAAAGATTTTCCCCGTCAAGGTGAGGCGTTGCCAGCATGCGATCGATCGCCCACATGAGATTCACAGCGGTAGGACGAGCGGCTCGCAAAGCTTTTGCCGCATTTTGAATCTGACACACATCGACAGAGCTTTTTGCAAAATTCGCCAGCGCTAGAGCCGCAGCAATACCGATCAGCGGCGCACCCCGTACCGCTAATCGCTGAATGAGCTGAATCATGTGCTCAGGATTGCGTACGACCACCCATTCTTCTTTTTCCGGAAGAAGGGTTTGATCAAGGATGCACAAGACACCTGCGTGATAGCTGAGTCCCAAGGCCTGCAGTGTCGTCATAAAATACGTTCCCCCAAAGTTTGGCGCTTAGCACGCAGAAATTCAATCTCCTCAGGTGGCAGCTCCTGCCACCCGCCTAAGAGACGCGCATACAGGAGCGTGCGTGCCGTGTGTTCGAGACGTTCCATGCCCATAAACGCTTCTTCCAAGGATTCGCCCCAGGTGAGTGCGCCATGATGGGCCAAAATCATCACCCGCGAATGCGGCAAATAAGGCCGCAGAACCGCCCCCATGGCAGCGGTACCGGGTCGCGCGTAAGGCACAATCGGAATGGCTCCCACAGCAAGAATGAGTTCGGAAAGGCAATTGGCTACCAACTCAGTAAGCTGCGGACGCGCGAGACTCCAGGCTACAGCGATCGGTGGGTGAGCATGGATGACGGCTTTGGCAAGTGGACACTGCTGGTAGATCGTCAGGTGCATAAGCTTTTCACTAGAGGGTGACCCAAGGTGAGCATGACCTTCGGCATCCATCTCAACCAAATCCTCAGGCTGCAAGGAAGCTTTCGCCCGTCCCTGCGGGGTAATCAGGATGGTATCCGGTGCCGTGCGCACACTCACGTTCCCATCACAAGCCGCAAGCCAAGCATTTTGATGAAGACGCACGCAGCAAGTGATGATGTCATTTCGCAGAGCAGACAAGAAGCACCCTAAGATTCGAAAAGCTCAGAAATAACCGAAGCCTCAGAGACGGTCAATGTCGCCCTGCAAAAAATTAGACTATACGCAAATGCTTCCACCGTCCGGTCAAGAAACGCAGTGTAAACAACACGCTCGTTATAAAAATGATGCCCACAAAAATTCCCCACGTCGTTAGCGGCGAAAAATGAAAGACACGAACGGATAAATACGCAAGCAGGAGCAAGGTCCAATCGCAAGCGATCGTGATAAACATGCACCAACGCGTATCGCCTGCCGCCCGTAAAGTAGCTGTAAATACGAGGGTTGTAGCATTCGCCAGAACATAAAAAGCGATCCCCTTAAGCAGAGGAACAGCGATCGCTAGTAAGTGCGCTTTCTCGATGTCCATCAGAGGCGGCATAAAACAGGCGACCATCGACTCGGAAAAAACGAGAAAGCCCACCGCATAAACGGTGGCAAAAGTATACGCGATTTTGGCACCCGAGAACGTCGTACGCAGAGCTAGGTCGATCTGACGGGCGCCTAAATATCTTCCAATCACACTCATCATGCCGATGTTGATACCCCAAAGTGGAAGAAAGGTCAGAATGTCCCAGTTCAAAGCAATAGTCATCGCAAGTCCCTCATCCACACCATACGAATGAAAAAGCGCAATGAAGGTATTGAAGGCAAAAAAAGCTAGGAAAAACTCTAAACCTGTCGGCGAACCGTAACGGAGCAGTTTGAAAATGACGGCTAAGTTCAACCGCAAACCGCTCAACAATTTTCCAAAACCACCCTCGGTGAGACTTGTGGAAATGATAAAGCCTAAGAACATCAGAATTTCGCTCAACAGCGTTCCAAACGCAGCACCCGCAATGCCACGAACGTGAACGAAATGATCCTGATGAATAAAAAAATAGGTCAGGGGAATGTTGATAAGCATGCCTGCGACGTTAAACAACATGACCACCTTGGTCTGCCCAATACCAGTGAAATAGCTTGAAAACGCGGTCACCCCCAAGACCGGTAGGGCGCCCCACATAATGACATGAAAGTACTCCGTCGCGAGGACGTACTCCTCTTTGGGCAATCCAGTCCACGCAAAATAGTGGGGTGCCGACCAGTAGCCCAAGACC
>PLEQ01000122.1 GCA_003136475.1 Deltaproteobacteria bacterium | reverse complement strand
GAGCGACCAAAGAGATTTTCTATATTCCGCTCTCCTTTGATGTGCGTTTTCGAGCCAAAGAGCTAGTCGATGTTCTCGGTCATCGTTCTGGGCAGGGCATAGCGTCCATGGTTTTTAGCCTTTTAGAGAAGCTGGCTTTTGTACGTCATGGTTTTATTCCCTGCATTTCTCTCGGCATCTTAGGTCTCTGGTTTCTTGTAACCCTTCCCTTACGCAAGTACAGTGCGCAGCAGGATCGTAGCGAAACAAAGTGAGGATCTGAAGAATTTAATGAAGCAGAACCGAACCCATACGGCCATCTTGCTCGGGATTTTCATTGGGCAGTAGGAAGCCACAGCGAAGACCTTTGATACCTAGCCATTCTTTGTGGTTTTCAATATTTTTCCAAATTTTCTGGCATTCGCTATGAACTTCGTTGCCTGAGAGTTCCTTGGCAACTTGAATGCGTAGGGCTAAGCCAACGCCTTGGTTGACGAAGATGGAAGAGGCTTGCCGCACATTATGAGGGGCGAGCTCCTTGCGGACGCGGTCTTCCCATAGTTCTTTTTTTATGAGCTTATCCCGGATTCTTAGAATTTCGGGCTCTTCGTCTAAGGTGAAATAAGGGTTGGCTTTGACGAGTTTTGNNACCATCCCGTGCCCAATCTTGGGCGCTTTTAGCACCATGCGTCCATTGTTCGTAATGGAAGGAGCCAATCTTCCATTTTTGCTCGCGATCAGGGACGATCTGGATAAAAATACGACCCAATTCTTTGTCACCTAAGAGCTGAAGCCAAACGGCAAATTGAAGGGGGTAGCCAAAAAGCGGGTAGATGTTTATTCCCTCGTTGGCGCAAGGGAGCAGCCTTGGAGTCTCTTTGTCTGGGATGTGAAGCGCAAAAACTCGGTAAGTCGAAAGTTCCAGGGGGGCTTTGAGGACGGTGTTGATCCGACTCAAAGTCACTTTTAAAGTGGCTTCTTGGATCTTAAGTCGCGCATGGAATAGCGGCACAAGATCTGCAGCTTGGTTGTTTTGCACTCNNGCGGGGGAACCACTTGGCAAGCCGCTGCCGTTTGCGTGCCGAACAAGGTCTGTTCGATAGCAGGAGCTTGCGCAATTTCAGAGGTGCCCGGGACGGTTCCGTAAGCTATAGAGGCAATGCCATTCCATGCGAGGAGAATACAAAGAAAACCTATTTTGGTTTTGCCACGCAAGTATTGCAGCCTTCTTTAGTTTTTTCGTGACTTTTAAGTTCCCACTGGCCGAATTCACTATTTACGGTCGCCAGCGCATCTTGCAAAAATTCATACTCAACTGAAAAAAGTTCTTTGAGAATTTTGGCTTCTACACAATAGGCATTGTAATAGAATTTATTCTCGTTCGGACAAAAAACGAGACCTACCCCGGCTTGGCGATCTCCAAAATTATAAAATGAGTGAGAATAGTTCTCGGAGTCGAGAACTTTGCTTACGGTCTCTGGAGCTGGAGTTTGCATAGGTTGATCTCAACTATGAGTAGGTGAAAATTTTAAGTGATCTCGCTTTTTTAAGCCATTCCAAAATTCCATGCTAGTCAAAACACGGGAACCCTCTGGCTTGAGAGCCGTTAGCTTCAAGCAGCCCTCTTGACAAGCAACATAGAGGCCTTGGAGTTCTTTGCGGAAAATTAGGGAGCCTGGTTCCGCAGACTCTTGCCTCAGATCGGTGGGCTCGATACCCGTAATTATCATTCTTTTGCCTTCGAGGTAGGTGAAAGAAGAGGGCCAACTAGCGAAGGCACGAAAGCGATTATAGATGGCACTGGCCTTAGAATTCCAATCGATGAAGCCGTCTTCTTTGTGAATCTTGCGGCAGAGGCTTACGGCTGAAGCGTCCTGTTGCTGGCCAACAAATGTCGGGTCTTGCAATTGGGTGAGCGCCTGGACGAGGAGAGGGCCGGCAAGGGTGAAGAGTCGCGTCGATAACGCATCGGCTGTTTCGGTAGGTGCGATGGCGTGTGGTTCTTGGCGGATGATATTGCCTGCGTCCAATTCCTTAATCGTAAAGAGAATCGTGTTTCCGGTACTGGTGAGCCCGTCGAGTAGGGCTGTTTGCACGGGTGTGGCCCCTCGATATTTGGGTAGGAGCGAAGGGTGGATATTGATCGTTGCGCGCTTGGGTATAGCTAGAAAGGCTGTGTTCAATATTTGGCCATAGGCGCAGGTGATGATGACATCGGGTTCCAGTTCGCGAAGGTGTTTTTGAAAATCAGGATCGCTGGCCTTCTCAGGCTGGAGGGTGAGAATTTGCGCCTGCTTGGCAAACTTCGCCAGGGGCGGGTCCTCCCTAAGGTTTCGACCACGGCCGGCTACGCGGGCGGCCTGGCTGACGCTAGCCACAATTTTATGGCCGTGCGAGTCGGCATTTTTGATAAGGTGTTCAAGAGGATAGACGGAAAGCTGGGGAGATCCCATGTAGACTAAACGCATGATCGTCTCGCTTCCATTGCAGATGGCTCTAAAACCAGAACATAGCAAAAAAGAGGAGAAAAAGAACCATGAGCAAGGTCTTCATTCTCAGCGTAGATCAGGGGACGACGGGCACGACCGCTTTGCTGGTCGATGTATCCGAAAAGACGGCTCTTAAAATCGTTGGTCGGTCCACGGTCAACTTTCCACAACATTTCCCAAAGGCCGATTGGGTGGAGCATGACCTTGATGAAATCTGGCTGTCCGTCGTGCAAGCTTGCAATGAAGCCTGTATGCAAGGCGAAGCTCGGGCTATACATTTTTCGCGCAAAGCCATCGTAGCTATTGGCATTTGCAATCAGCGGGAAACCCTCTGCGTCTATGATCGAGAGACCCTCAAGCCGCTGGCTCGGGCCATTGTTTGGCAGTGCAAACGTAGCTCGGCTATTTGCAAGCGTTTGAAAGACGAAGGTCTTGAGGCCCGAATTCGGCAAAAGACGGGTCTTTTTGTCGATCCTTATTTCAGTGGCACGAAGATTCGATGGCTCTTGGAGCATAATGCAGATCTAGCTAGGCAGATTAAGAACGGTTCCGCGTTGCTGGGGACTATCGATACTTTTCTTCTCAGTAAGTTCGGCCAAGGCAAAGCTCATGTGACCGAAGCGAGCAACGCTTCCCGCACGCTCCTTTTTAATATTCATGAGGGCACCTGGGATTCTGAGTTGCTGGCGATCATGGGCTTGGCCTCATCCGATAATATTCCTGAAGTTTTAGATAGTTATGGTTTTTTTACGGCAACGCGAGGACTGGGTTTTCTACCGGACGGCATCCCGATCACTGGGGTTTTGGGCGACCAACAAGCGGCACTAGCTGGCCAACAGTGTTTTAGTTCCGGTCAGGCCAAGTGCACTTATGGCACCGGGGCTTTTTTGTTGTTGAATGTGGGCGAGCAGAGCGTGCTCTCGCAGCAAGGTTTACTGACGACTGTCGCCTGGCAAATTGCTGGAAAGCGTAGCTTTGCACTGGAAGGATCCGCCTTTATTGCCGGCGCCAGTCTGCAGTTTTTGCGAGACAATTTAGGCCTCTTGAGCAGNNGCAGCGCTTATGAAAGCGAAACGCTCGCTCGGCCCGTTTCGGCAGCGCCTTTGATTTATTTCGTACCAGCGTTGGCTGGTTTGGGTGCCCCGTGGTGGTATCCAAATGCGCGTGGCGCTTTTTTCGGACTCACCCGCGCTACGACTAAGGAGCAGCTCGTGCGAGCGTGTTTGGAAGGGCTGGCTTTCCAAGTCTGCGACTTAATCGAGAGCATGCAACGTGATAGCTCCCATACGTTTAAGGTCTTACGCGTCGATGGCGGAGCTGCGGCAAACTCGCTGCTGCTGACTATTCAGGCCCAACTTGCCGAAATCCGCGTGGAGCGACCCCATAATTTGGAGACAACGGCCATGGGTGCGGTTTTCTTTGCGGGCCTGGGAGCAAAAATTTTCAACTCCTTTCAGGAACTGGGTGGTACCTCTAAAATCCAAGCGAGCTTCGAACCTGCAGTGGACCCTGAAGCTAAAGATCTTGTACGGAAGCAGAAAGACGGCTGGCAGCGTGCTGTGAAAGCTGTGCAGGTTTTTTCTGGACTTGAGTGATTGAAATTCAGATCGGAGGTGAGCTACGAGTGCGCTCTATTTCGCACTCGTGAGCGCGGACTAGAAGTGAGCGGTAGCACCGAGACGGATGATAAAGTCTGTTTTCGTAGATTGAGTCTTAGCAGGAGCTGTGTCGATGAATTTACCACTCTGCATGTCGAAGGCGAGGTAAGGCATAAAGTTTGGACTAATGCCGTTAGCGATGACTCCAATGCTGATGACTTGACCGTCGTGGTCCCATTTGCCTGGGGCACTGTTAGCACCTGGGTCGTTGCTCCAAGGTTTGTTTTTGTAATTGGACCAGTAAACGTACGGTGTAACGATGTTTGGCACTACATAGTTGACTTCTAGGCTGTAGCGATTGGAGTTGTTAATTTTGGATGAAACGTTGGTGTGTCCTGCAACAATAACTTTTTGGGATTCGGCCATCGTCATCCAGTCAGCGGTTACGCCCAACCCAGCGATCGATAGCATCAGACCCACGTCAAAGCTCCAAGAGTGACCTTGATCGAATGAGAAGTATTGGAGAAGTGGTTTTACACCAGCAATGTCACCTTTCCACTCAACACCCCATGTCTGAGCTGTTTTACCCTGCCACTGCGGAGTATAGAGAGTTGGTGTATATCCAGGATTATTAACCATGACATCGTTCTGGATGCGAACCGTCAAGTCGCCAAGCATGTGCAGGCTGAGATCAATGGCCGGGTTGTACATGGATGGGTAGGCGCCATACATAGCAATAGGTAAGAAGGGACGGATCGTATCTACTGGGTCGTAGTTCGCAAAATCCCAACCCCCAACTCTATCTTTTGAGCAACCGATTGTGGCGGAGAACATAGAAGTGTTCCACCAGGTAACGTTNNACTAGTAGTTTGGCCACCATTTAGGAAAGAGACTTGCGAATCAAACTTAACGTTTTCGCTTATAGAGCCATTTGCGGTGATGTCGAAAAAAGCTCCTTGGCCCAGGCTTGGGACTGCTGGTGAAGTGGTGGTTGACATAGTTTCATGGTTATTACTATTCAACTCGCCGCGGAACAAGGCTCCAAGCTTAGGCGTTTCAGCTGCCATTAAGCTTGTCGACAGCATCAAGACTGGGGTGAAATAACGCAGCATTCTCATACTCGCTCCTTAAAATGGAAAACGAAAAGTTTAAGACATAAATGTGGCACAACAACGCATTTCAGGCTTTTCTATTCTCATTTTACTTGCCTTCGAAGAAAAAGCAAAATCATCAATGCTAAATTATTGAAGTACTGCGTTTCTACGTGTGCAAATAAAATAGTATCGGTTGAAAAATTTTTAACCAAAGAAAAAAAAGAGTCTACGATTATTGAGTTTAATTTTTGATTTCTTAATGAGATTAGTTGATTAGACTAAAGTCTGAGCTTGCTATGAAGATACCGAAGCGATCAAGAATGGTTCTTTTCTTTGAAAGAAGTGAGCAAATCCGTCGTTGGTGCGCCCATGATACTGAAACCGCAGTCGACATGAAGGATTTCCCCGGTAGTCCCTGAGGAAAGGTCGCTTAACAAGTAGGCAGCTGACTTAGCAATGTCTAAGCTCGACACATTTCTTTTTAAGGGGGCAATAGCAGCATTCATCTGCAACGTTGTATTCAAGTCTCCGACCGCTGAGGCCGCAAGAGTTTTAATGGGCCCTGCACTCAGGGCGTTGACACGAATTCCGTGCCCACCGAGGTCGTATGCGAGGTATTGGACCGAACGCTCGAGGGCTGCTTTGGCAAGTCCCATCAGGTTGTATCCGATGACGACTTTTTCTCCTCCCAAATAGCTGATTGTGAGAATGCTGCCGCCTTGACTCATAAGGGGAGCCGCAGCTCGGCTGGTGGCAATAAAACTGTACACACTTGCTTCCATTGCCGTCAGAAAACCCTGGCGGCTGACCTCCACTGTGGGCTTACGAATTTCGTCGAGTGCAGCGAAAGCTATGGAGTGAACCAGAAAGTCGATTTTTGGAAAGACCTTTGCGGTCTCGGTGAAAAAGTCCTGAATCTCCTGATCATTGTTAACATTGCAGCCTCTTAGGACTTTAGGCTTGAGGTGGCCGATGGCTTTTTGTACGCGCATCTCGGATCTTCCGTGTTCGTCCGGTAGAAAACTAAACGCGAGTTCAGCACCTTCCTTGCTAAGGAATTCAGCAATGCCTGTTGCGATCGATCGCTCATTCGCAACTCCCATAATAATACCTGTTTTGCCGTCGAATAAGCCCATGACTCATACTCCAGTTTGAAATTAAATATAAAGGTCTGGCCGTCGATTCGCAACGATAGGAAGCCGTTCGCGGATGCTACGAACACGATCGCGTGTCAACTCCGCTATCGCAAGTCCACAGGCTGTGCCTGTTTCTGCGATGATATCTCCCCAAGGGTCGACGACCATCGAATGTCCAAAAGACTTCTTTTCTTCATAATGCACTCCCGTTTGGTTGGCAGCCAAAACATAGCATTGGTATTCGACGGCCCGCGAGCGCACGAGGAGTTTCCAATGCGCTTTACCGGTGGCTTCCGTAAATGCTGAGGGGAGCACGAGCACCTCAAAGGGGCGTTCTCTATAAAGGGAAACCAGAAATTCCGGAAAACGTATGTCATAGCAGATCGCGCATGCAACTTTCCACCCGTCTTGGGAGAAGGTCAGAAGTTTATTGCCCGCAAGAAACCCTTCGCTTTCAGCGCGTGATAAGTCTCCAAATTGCAAATGAAAAAGATGGATTTTTCGGTAGTGGTTAATCATGCTGCCACTAGGGCTGACTACAAAAAGAGTATTGAAGACCTTTTTAAAGCCCTTGGTGCTCATGGAGTCTTCTTTTTCGGGCAGCTCGGGTACCGGTGCAAAGAGCGTAACTTTATGCTTTTGGGCGAGCTGCGAAAGATGCCTATTCAGGGGACCGGTCGCAAGTTCGGCGTTCTTGCTGAGTTCAGCATAGGGTCCTATATAAGAAAATAGTTCCGGGAGTATGACCCAGTCTGCTGCACTTTTTGCTGCGAGGTCGATATAGTGCTCGGCCTGTTCGATATTGCGATCTTTATTCTCTTGGCTATTCATACTCACGCATGCTACCCGCAGCTTGTCTTTAGTCATAAATGTGCCTTTTTTGTGAAGCTCCCAAATCGCTCATCTTAGAAGTCTAAATTTCGCCAGATTTCACCCGAAGAGAATTGTGTATGGAGAAAATCATCTTTGCGAAAATGAAGCAAACCTTTTTGATCGGGCTTTTGGTCAGCCTTGGCGGCGAGCTCGTCTGGGCATCGCCCCCTTGGCAGATAACACAGTACATGGACCGTCACCCCGGAAAGTATGTGGCATTAAATGCCGGTGCCGAGGATGGGCTTAAGGTTGATGCGGTTCTAGGTGTCTATCGTAGGCCTTCAGCAGACTTTGAAGAGTCCTTGCCGCTCATTTGTACGGGGAAGATCAAGATTGATAAATTGGAACAAAACACTGCCATTGGCAAGGTTATCGAAGAAGAGTCCGATCTCTCACGTAACGCCTTTCCAGACTATCCAGGGATTATGGCCGGCGACCAGGTTGACTTTCCAGTGTTCAATATCGCTCGTATTCAAGAGATCATTCCGGAGCTGGTAGTTCCGTATTTCAAAATTTTCATGGACCCACAGGCGCTTCCGCATACTTACGAACTTAGCGAAGAGGGTAAGAAGCTGCTCGAAGATGCTGTCCAGGTTTTTGCTAAAGAGCAATCAGGTTTGCTTTTGATAAAGGGTTTTACCGATCGGAACGGTCAACCTGAGCAAAATCAAATTGAATCCTACCAACGCGCTTTGACGATTCGACAATTCTTAGTCAATGCTTTGCAATTTGATGAAGAGCGCATTATCGCTCTGGGGATTGGTGAGAAAGATCCGGTCGATCGTTCGCGGGTACCGGGTTATGAAAAATTCAACCGTCGCATCGAGATGAAGATCATTCCCTTCCCGCACAAAAAATAAGCTCCCTATTTGACAAATCGCTAGTGCTGTGACAGGAAAAGGACACACAACTATCGAGTTATTTCATGCCTGAACTACCCGAAGTCGAAACTATTGTCAGACAGCTTAGGAAAAAAATTATCGGAACCCGATGCCGTGAAGTGCGGTTCTTTCGCAAAGATCTGCGCGTGCCGATCCCGATCCAGCAGATCAGGCAGTTATGGCAGGATCAGCTTTGCACCGCAGTCACGCGACGTTCGAAGTATATTTTGGTAGGAACACCAAAAGGGGCCGTCATCTTCCATCTGGGTATGTCGGGTAAGATCCTGCTGAGTTCGGAAAAAGAAGCGATGTTTGCCCACACCCACGCGATCTTTCATCTGGAGTCCGCGTCGTCCGAGCAATTTCTGCATTTTGTAGACCCCCGCCGTTTTGGCTTGATAGCAGCGCAGGCGGGACCAGCTTTGGAAGACCATAAACTTTTTAGCAAAGTCGGTTTTGAGCCGCTTGCGACACCCGATTTGGCCGAGCGCCTTTTTGAAATCGGGAAGCGAAGAGCGCTGCCGATTAAGAATTTCCTAATGGATGCAAGCATCGTCGCAGGAGTCGGGAATATCTACGCTTGCGAGGCTTTGTTCGAAGCGGGAATCCACCCCTTGCGTAAGAGCTCAACCCTATCCCGCAAACAGTTTGTGCGCTTGACGGACGCGATTCAAAACGTGCTAACGAGGGCTATTGAAGCCGGTGGAACGAGTTTTCGTGACTATAGAAATACCGACGCGGAACTGGGAGCTTTTAGTG
>PLEQ01000440.1 GCA_003136475.1 Deltaproteobacteria bacterium | reverse complement strand
ACTATGCTTCTAGAAAGTCCTGCGAGTCTTCGCAAGCTCGACATGCCTCTTCCAGCTTTTCCATCCGCTAAGTGCCAAATAAAACAAGAAAAAATTAAGATCCTCTCAATAAATCGCAAGCTTAGTCCGAATACATTTTAGGGTCTGTTAAGGCCGCTTGTGTGGCCGTGACATTGGTCTGGAACCCATCTATTTTGGAGTCAGCCTTGCTTAGAAAAAACCTCACTTTAATCTTAGCTATAGCGGTCTGCGGTTTTGCGTTGCCAGGTTATGCTCAGGATAAACCCACGCAAGATGCAGAAAATCTAGCGAAAAAGATGAATCTAAATGCGAAGCCGGCAAAAGCTAAGAGCTATTTTGATTATATCTACCCGTCCACCTATGTTGGCAAAGGCTACGAAAATAGCGTAAAAACCGGACTCGACAGTTTGAAATTTGTTTTGGACGTGGCTGACAAGAGGGGCAAACTGAATCTTGGCAAAGATCCAAAATGGGATCCGCTCGACCTTCTGAGACTCAAATTTTCCTATATGGTCTATTTGGATCTAACGAACCCCAATAAAATTTGGGATATGAATGCTGTTTTTGGCTCGGCAATCAATGCAGCCGGGAATGTGAAATTTTGGTCCGGAGCGAAATCAGTGGGCTGGGCTGCTAAGGCTTTGGGGGGGGGAAACCTCTTGTCATTCCCGGTGCTCCTCTGGTTTGGGGTGGCATTGCAGCCGTAGGTGTCGCACATAAACTGTACAATCTTCCCTATGTCAAAGACACAGTTGATAAGACTGTTTTTGGTGATTACCTAAATGAGGTCAAGGAAGTTAAGGCAGCTTACGATTGGAATGAATTTGCCGATCCTAAAAAAGTCAATCAGCCCTACCTAATTTGTAACTATTATGAGAGCAAGTCAGACCTATTGAACGGAGCCAAACCCAAATATTGGCATTTCGTTCATCGGGACCGTGTGCCATCGATGTTTACGGGGGCTGAGGAGGAGATTCCAGAAACTTCCTACTATAAAGACTACTTAATCCTTCATGGGCGCTGGGTGCGCATCAGCCAAAGTCAGAGAGATTTGGAGTCCATGAGTCTCATGCGTTTCGCTGCTGTAGATAATCCTCTTCAAGTTATGGAAACCTGCCTGAATGTGTTTGTGAAGGAGGGTATCATTCAATTACCGATTTCCAAAGACGACTATGACAGGGTTGCTCCAGAAGTTGGCTATTCAAGCTATACCGCAAGCTACCCTATCTACTTTTATGCAAAGATCCACGAACGATCTGAGCGCCATTTTAGTGCAAAGATCCACGAACGATATCTACCTGAGTACTATGAAAAAGATGTCGCACAGTTGATTGTGGGCTCCAACAATCAAAGTGCCAGTGATGAAGAAAGTCATGCTGATTTAATGCTGAAAACGCAACTGTCGCAAGCTCGTAAAAGCCAAACCGATGTGAAAGATAGCATTTTTGATGGTGTTGTAGATCTCTTAGGCGCTGTTGTCACGACCCATCGCTTCACTGGGATTGGCAATAGGATCGTAGAGCCTGTGCTGTTCCTATCTGGTTCGATCAACGATCTTTGGAAATACAGCTATGCCTGTTTAATGGGCGAAAAAGCCGCAGAAGCCTGCAAGAAGGTGCCAACGACCAGCATGATTGACAAATTTGCAATCCCGATCCTTAATGCGAGTCTATTGGGTGAAGGTTATTGGAAAAAATCGTATCCTTTAGCCGGAGTCAACCTCGTAGCTGCTGGGCTCTGGGCTTCTTACAAGTCGTTTCTCCATCCAATTTTTTCGAAAAGCTCCGAAGATTTATCCCAAGGATATCCCCTCGATGCGGTCCATGAATCACTGGATTATAAGGAGTTTGTAGGCTCAAAGCTCGCAGAATCGCCTCTTGTCTGCCAATATTTCGCAAACTCAGGACCGGCAGAGAGTATGCATCGCTTATTCTCGATAACCGTTCCCAGTCAAGTGGGAGTTGGTAACATTCGAGTTCTGTCGGTTCCTACCGAGATTAGAGGTGGTCACGAGACACTCAATGGTAGTGAAGCGGGGGGAGGCTTAAGCATAGTCATGCAGGCAGTTAATACGTCTGTAGACTCGAGTCGGAAGAATATTATTCTAAGGGGACGGTGGACGAAAACTGAAAATGGTGAAGGTTTTGCGACACTCGCTGATCCAACCCAGCTTTTTAATACGTGTCTGAGAGCTCTAGAGCGAGCGGACCTTATACCTTCGAGAGTCGATAAGAATAGGTCTGTAGCTCAGATCGTGGTCAGTACTGGGAACAAAACAGACGCAGTGGGGGACGTAGAAGGACATCCTCTCATCCACTATATTCCGCTTATTGTGAAGGGCGGAATGAATGATGCAGAATACCATCAAGGAGTTTTTCTTCTTAATGAGGCTCTCATTGACGTTGCACACGAAGTCGGTAGTCAGTAGGCAAGCGAGAGTGTCATTTCCTCCGTCATCCCTACGTCGAAACAAACGGTGTCATTTCCTCCGCCATCCCCACGCCGAAGCGCGAAGCGCAGGCGGTCAGGGGATCTGATTTTTGACACACACACACACACACATGATTCTTCGCTACGCTCAGAATGACGAGCATTCTCGTCATCCCGAGGCGAAGCCGAGGGATCTCAGGTTAGCTCGAAAGGCTTTCAAACAGCTTCTAACAAGCACATTCCTCCCAATTTGAGTTGGAGGAGGTCTGCGGTGATTCTCACTTTTGAGTTAGGAGCTGGTGGCAAAACGTTTGGACAAGTGAAGCTAAGCTATTGAGGTCTACATTCTTAACTGCACTTGGTATGTGGGATAGAGGCAAGCGAGAGTCTATTTACAAATTTCGGGGGGGAATTCAAGAATTTCATGAGAGATGCGGGAAGCATTATTTTTCATTCCATATAAGAGACCAGCTTTGTAGAGGCCTCGGTCTATGGCAGCAGCCTGTATGTTTGCTCTATTCAGAATCATCGTGTTTGGATTGACTCCCGGCCATTTACTAGTTCTTATCCACACCTGTCCACTCTGTCCACCTATCAAATTTTCTTTTGGATTGCCAAGAAGAAAGATTTTTTTACCCATGCTGGTGTTAAGAGTAAGATGCTGCGTCAGAAGATCCTTTAAAACGAGCTTACCGGTATGCTCGTCATTTTTCTGAGCGGCCTCAAAGACTTTTGAACGAGTGATTTTCAAATTGACGTCTAACTCGCTTAAGAAATTCAGGAAACGTGAATTGAGAGTTTTTGAGTCATCGATTTCGATTATCAGAACATCTGGATTCGATTGCTGGAAAAGTTCAAGGAAATACGCCTTGTTCTGCGCAGCAATTTTGGGATTTGTAGATAAGGCTCCTTCCGCGCGGGAGCTAAGGTCCTGAAGAAAATCCGTACCAATTTCTGCAGCAAAAGGATCAACCACAGATTTCGAAATGGGATCAAGAACAGTAATGTCTTCTTTTGATTGATCTTCAGGAATTGAGGTAAAATTGTGATCCCAGCGTGCGTTTTTTGGAATGGCTACTCGATTTTGTCCTAAAGCCCCCCACCACATAAAATCTACGTAATCATCGAATGTATAGGAAACGTGCTTCGACCAGTCTTGTATCATGTTGACGACAGACATGGGAATGACAAATGGATCGCAAACCAGGCGATCCATTCGCCATTTTAGATTTTGAACTAAGCCCTTATTCTCGAGTGGGATGATGTAAAGAGTTTCTTGGAACGGTAGAGGGTGAGTTCCTTGAGATCCGGGCCATAGATAACGCTAACGATTTCTTGATACGAATTCCCAACTCGTCTACTGCCTATATAGCTTGCTCCTTGTAGAGGAATCACGTCTCCTGGCTTAGCGGATAGGGCGGCGGACCCACCGGTCCCGAATTCGAAGAAACGTAAACCCCCATTTTCCGGTCTTGCAGCAGGCAAGTCTAATACTGCTTCAAAGATATCTTCTAGATACTCAGCCATCAGATCGGGCTCTTTGCCCATTTCGGGACTTTGCATAATCACTATGGTTGGCCCACAGTCTTTGGCCGTTTTACCCATTGCAGCTGAAAAAGATAAGGTTTTAATAACTTCGTTTGCAACGGTTTTAGGGGCTGAGGGAGAGTGAATAAGACTCTTATATTTTTCAGGTATATGCGCCAGCTTCGAATCCAAAGTGTGTTGAATAGCCATCCCGAACTCTTCATAGGTGAGATCCATTCGTCCACCTTCACTAAATCCATAGAGTTCAATAGGGAGGCCAAAGAGGGTCTTTCCGTCAAAACCATTCGATGTTCGCGTGATTACGATAATGTTGCTTTCCGGATGGTCTCTCACCAGGGCACTGGTTTGTGGACCGATTTCTTCATCCATAAAGGCCAGCACCAAATCTACATGGCCTAGGGATTGGGTGGCATAAAGACAAATAACCGCTAAGACAACGCTCTTCATTATTTCTTCCTTCGCAATAATTATTCCGAAGGGGAGTTCGGCTTATTAAGGCCTGAGCTTTAATAGGTTTTGCAGGTTTATAGTTAACTTTTTTTGGAATTCAGCTCTAAAGAGGGCTCAAACGCAGACTTATCAAAGGACTGAGCTGTTACGCGCCTTTGCTCAAAAAGAAAAAAGAGTGCTCCCAGGAAAGAAAGTAGGGTAATGCCGGCAAGTGCCGTAAACGCCCCCTTCCATCCGAAGACCACGGAGATTTTGGCAATGCTTCCCCCTGCTAGAAAGCCACCGAGATAGCCAACCCCATCGATAATACCGCAAGCGATAGCGCTGCCTTTTTTACCTCCAAGATCCAAAGCGATGGCGCCACCTAGGTAAGAGTAGGGACCTAGTAATGTAAAAGCAACGAGCGCCACAACAAAAACGTGCCAGTACCGAGTCTGTCCGAAATCGAAGTGCGCCAAAAGCAGGAGCAGAAGAGTGGATAGAAACAGACTGTAAGACATAATCGCAGCCCGACCATTCGTTCCGAGGCGATCGCTACCAAAACCCGCAAGAAGCACAGACAGACCCCCAAAAAAGGGAAACCAAGCACTATTTGAGCTGGCCTCGACATGACTAAAACCCAAATGCTCGGAAAAGTAGGTTGTCGTCCACGTATTAAACGTCTCTCGCACAATCGTGGTTCCTAAAGTAAGCAGGCAGATCAGCACAAATATTTTATTGGAAAGTAGAATTTTGACAATTTTTGAAATTTGCAAATTAGGATTGGAAGCATCGCCCTCGACCAGATTGCTAGCGTTGGCAGGTGGTTCTTCTGAACCAATTTCGGTGGGGGTTTCTTTGAGGAAGAAAAAATTGACTATAAAAATTACAAATAAAATACCTGCACTGCACCAGTAAATTTCTCGCCAATTATAGCCAAGACCGATGACGAAACTCAGTGTTTTACGAGCCAGAGCATCTCCAAAAAGAAAACTTAAACTCAAAAAACCCATCGCAGTTCCATAAGTGGAATAGGAAAACCAGCGTGAACTGATTTTCACCATATTGACCCACCCCATGGATTGAAATAAGCGGCCACCGATAGCCGTTAAGGTAAAGAGCGGTAAGCTGCCGCTGAACGTAAAGAAAATTGTAAAGGCTACAGATCCGAGCATACCGATTAGAAAACCGCGCCTACCTCCGAGAATTTCCGATAATGGACCCATTAGAAATTTCGCTATGGCGTAACCTAGTACAGAAATCGACGCTACCAACCCGAGCTTTATTTTTGCATCAGCGACGGACATGCCTTGTGCCGTAAGGTCGGCAATGATATTAGGAAGGACGAGTGAAAAATTGGATCTGCAGAAATAATACCCGGTGTAGCCTATCGCCATTAAAAAGAGCGTCAGTACCTGCCACCGGAAAAGCCGCCCGCTACCCTTGTTCATCTTCACATCTCCCTATTTAAGACGGGTCAGTACTAGAGCCTAGCGTATGAGAATTCGCTGAATTTGCGAACAATTATTCAATCTTTCGGAGAGCTAATTTTGTGATGCAAGTCTCGATTGGACTGTCTGGTAGAGGGATCTTGGTGAACAGCTTCTTGAGACCTGTGTAGTTGCAGATGCTAAAGCTCGCATTTTCAGCTAGAATTTTAGCATACTAAAGCGAGGATGAGTGTATGTCAGAGAAGATACTAGTGATCGGAGGAGGAGGATTTCTTTGCTCAGCAATTTGTCGACAACTCAAAGCCAAAGCCTATGAAGTCGTCAGTCTATCGCGAAAAACTTACCCGGACTTAGAACGCCTGGGC
>PLEQ01000480.1 GCA_003136475.1 Deltaproteobacteria bacterium | reverse complement strand
TTTTTCTCGCTTTCCAATATCCGACTGAAGTGCCAGGTGTCAGCAACTTTGAATTTCTGCGGGCCGCTTTTAATGCCGTCACTCTTCACCAAGGTGGACGAGAGATGGACATTTTGGATTTCAAAGATTTTATTAGTGAAAAAGTTGCCCTGCTCGGCATGGATGAGTCTTTTATCGGCCGACAGCTGAATGTGGACTTCTCGGGTGGCGAAAAAAAGCGGAATGAAATTCTGCAAATGGCCGTTCTTTCCCCACGTCTTGCCATTCTGGATGAAACGGACTCAGGCCTCGACATTGACTCGCTACGCGCTGTGGCTTCCGGTATCAATCGTTTACGCAATAAAAATAATTCCTTTATTCTCATCACACATTATCAGCGCATTTTGAACTATGTGATTCCCGACCGCGTTCACATTCTGAGCAACGGACGCATTGTGAAGTCGGGAACTTATGAACTTGCCAAAGAAGTCGAAGAAAAAGGCTACGAGCCTATTTTGAACTGACGGAGCTGCTATGGTACCGGCCAAGAACTTTAATGAAGCTTTTGATCAATTCACTCAGCAACGCAGTGCGGCTCCGCAGTGGCTGGAGGGGATTCGTAAAACGGGGAAGGAACGCTTTTTTGAGCACGGACTCCCTTCACCCAAAGATGAAGATTGGCAGTACACCAAGCTACGTACCCTTAACCAGACCTCTTTTACTTGGGCAGCGACGAAGGAAGAGGCTTTAGTCGAGCGTGCGAAACGTTTGTTTATTGCGGGTGCCCAGAATCTGGTTTTTAATGACGGTCATTTGCAAGCGCAGGAAGAGACGAGTTCTGACCCTGGGCTTAGAATTTTGCCGTTTGAAAAAGCGTGTTGGGCATTTGGGGACTTGGTGCAAAGGCTCCTCAAACTCAGCAGCCAAACGAGCAATGCGTTTCTCTCGCTTAACGAGGCCTTTCTCGGGGACGGTTCTTTGATTCATGTCCGAGCTGGCGAGAACGTCCCCAAGACACTCCATATCCTTAATTTTATCAGTGGTCATCCCTCGCCTACAGCGTGTTTTCCACGCCATCTTATCTACCTCGAAAAAGGTGCTCAGGCGAACGTGATCGAGACCATTATCTGTGCGCAAGCTGAGGGCTCACCCAGTCTCGCTTTTAGCAACTCGGTGACCGACATCATTCTTGAAGACCATGCGCAGATTTCCTACGCAAAATTTCAAAAACAGGCAGCGTCGCATATTTATATCGGCCATACGCGCTTTCACCACAAGGCGCATTCTAGCGCCTATAGTTTTTTCGACATTTGCGGCGCAGGGCTTTCGCGCGAAGGGATTGGTGTCGAACTGGCTGAGGAATTTGCTGAATCCAGAATGCGTGGTATTTTTCATGCCCGTGAGCGCCAGCATGCCGACTACCATGTTTTTGTCGACCATGCGGCTTCCCATACGAAGAGTCGCCAATTCTTCAAGGGTGTAGCTGAAGACCAGTCGCGTGGCGTCTTCAATGCCCAGATCAAAGTGCGTGCCGGTCTTAAAAAAATCGATGCGCGCCAGTTGACCAAGAATTTACTGTTGGGACCGCAAGCTGAAATCGATGCTAAGCCAACCTTGGAGATCGATTCCGATGATGTGAAGTGTGCGCATGGGGCTGCGATTTATCGTTTACGCGCCGACGAAATTTGGTATTTGGAAACACGCGGTATTCCTAAAACGAAAGCTGAGAGCATACTGAGTGCCGCTTTCACGCAGGAAGTATTACTCGACATCAAAGACGAACGTCAGCGTCAGGAGATTTTGCAGCATCAATCGCGTTTAGATGCCATTTTAAAAGAGTCCACAAGCTTAGACGGGGGACTATTATGAACCCGAATTCACTCGATTTAGATATTTACCAACAGGTGATTCTTGAGCACAATCGGCACCCACAGAATTTTTTTGAAATGCCGAACCCCACCCTCAAAGCGGAGGGTTTCAATCCACTCTGTGGCGATCATCTTTGGCTTTACCTTCAAACCGACGCTCAGTCCCGCATTCAAGACATTTCCTTTCAGGGTTCGGGTTGCGCCATCAGCAAGGCCTCGGCGTCTATGATGACGATGAGTTTAAAGGGCAAGACGCTCAAAGAAGCTGAGGTCTTATTTGAAGAATTTCACCATCTCATCACTGGCGAGCTCAATACTGCCGAAAATCAACTCGGCAAATTAAAAGTTTTTGCGGGAATCTGTCGCTACCCCTCCCGCATTAAGTGTGCAGGACTGGCGTGGCACACCTTGCGTGGTGCCTTGAAAAAAATTGAGAATGTTGTGAGTACGGAGTAATTTATGATCCAGTTCAGGATTCAAGGTACACCCAACCCTAAAGCTCGTAAGTATCTCATCGATCGAGATCTGAAGAGTGCGGGTAAGGTGACTTATAAAAACAAAAAAGAGTGCTCTCACTTACCGCTCGGCGTCGCTCTTTTTGACATTCCGGGCGTCGAACAAATCCATTTTTTTGAACATGTTGTCACCGTCACGCAAGGTGGCTACCACGATTGGTCAGAAATCGATCAAAAAGNNGATCATGACCCGAATTTTGTCGACTTTCCCGACCTTCCCAAGCCGGAAAAACCCGCCAACTGGTCACCGATCATGGATCGCATCGACAAAATTCTTGATGACATGATCCGACCAAGTTTGCAAATGGATGGTGGAGATATTGAGTTGGTCGATCTTACGGACCATATTCTGACCGTACGCTATATGGGTGCATGCGGAGGTTGTCCAAGTTCTATGTCTGGGACTTTGGAGGCCATTCGTTCTATTATTAAAGACGAGCTTGATCAAGAAATTGAGATCGTTGCGATTTAGCTTAGGATTAAAATGTTTACAGACTTGGAAACGACATTTGAATATCTTTGCGCACGCCTCGAGCATGTCTCACCCAGAGCGGAGTTGTATTTACAATCCGAACGGATTGTTGCCATTGAACGACTTAAAAAAGAGCGGAATGCCGTCGTTCTTGGCCACAACTATATGGAACCGGCGCTCTATCAAACGGTCTGTGATTTTAAGGGTGACTCCCTGCAGCTGGCCCGTCTTTCTGCGGAGACCGATGCTGACGTCATCGTTTTTTGCGGTGTCAGGTTTATGGCTGAGACAGCCAAAATTCTCAACCCGACGAAAACGGTCTTAGTCCCTTCTGAGCGTGCGGGTTGTTCCCTTGCAGCGAGCATTACCGCACAGGATGTCCGCGATCTACGCGCACGCTACCCCGGTGTGCCTGTGGTCACCTATGTCAATACTTATGCTGACGTTAAAGCGGAATCGGATATTTGCTGCACTTCGAGCAATGCTTTGAAAGTGATCGAATCTTTGAATTGTGACCGCATACTCTTTTTGCCTGATGAGTATTTTGCAAGAAACGTTGCTCGTGCCAGTTCTAAGGAATTTATAATTGCGACCCGTGATCCTGCCTCACTTCTCAAGAAGGAAGATAGCATTGAGAAGGTGCTCATCGGCTGGCCCGGTAAATGTGAAGTTCATGAACGCTTTACCGTGGATGATATTCTGGGGGTACGCAAGCAATTTCCAGATGTCATCATTCTCGCTCACCCCGAATGTTCGCCGGAAGTGGTGATGGCTTCGAATTTCTCTGGCAGCACATCTGAAATGATTCGCTTCGTCAAAGAACAAGAAGCTGCAAACTACTTGCTCTTGACCGAATGTTCGATGGCAGACAACATCATTGCTGAAAATCCCGAAAAAGACTTGCTGCGTCTCTGTAGTATAC
Source organism: Deltaproteobacteria bacterium (assembly GCA_003136475.1). Taxonomy (GTDB): domain Bacteria; phylum Bdellovibrionota_B; class Oligoflexia; order Oligoflexales; family Bog-1112; genus BOG-1112. The sequence continues at coordinate 3,088 of PLEQ01000480.1, read as the reverse complement.
GCTGTCCTCATATGGCGCAAATTACGTTGGAAATGACGCAAAAAGCTTTGGAACTCAATCGTTATGCCATTGAGGTGCCTGAGGATATTCGCCTACGTGCCAAAAGAGCGATCGACCGTATGTTAGAAATACGGTGAGGGGGAATTTTTGAATCTAACTGCCAAAAGTCGCTACGCCCTTAAAATCATGATGGACCTGGCTGCTCACCAAGCGGAAGGACATCAACAGCGTCATAATATTGCGAACCGTCAAAGCATTCCTGTCGATTTCATGGATCAAATCACAGCTCGACTCCGAGCAGGCGGTCTCATTGAAAGTATACGAGGCCGGAGCGGAGGTTTTCACTTAGCGAAATCATCGACAGATATTTCTTTATGGGATATTTTTCAGGCGGTCGAGGACAGTCTCTACCCGGTCAAATGTTTGGATCATGAGACGTGTGAACTCGAGGAAAGCTGTATTAGTGTTGGCGCATGGCGTGACGTCAGCCTGCTTGTCCGTGCCGCTCTTTCAGAAAAAACCTTGGCCGACAGTGTTGAAAAATGGCAAATGCTTGCAGTAAAACGTGCTCCTAAAACGCTTCCCTCCAACTCTACCACCTGCAATCGACCGCATTTTGATCGCACCCCTGGGTAAGATAATTAAAATTCTAAGGGCGTGCGCATCTCCCTGTTTGTCATCCTCCTTATCCTCGCCTTGGTTGTTGCCCACTATAGTTGCAGTGGAGTTTACCACCATTCCTTTTAGAAGGGTAGTGGACTATTTCTTGAATTTTCTGTCTAAGAGTCCTATTCTGAATCTTTCACGACCATTTTGAATCTCCGTGGGCCGCCGTTTTGCGATCTCAAAGCGGACCTTTTTTCTTAGCAAACAGAAAGTGTACGAAAGGATCTGCGTGGGAACCGAAGAAAACCGAGAGAATTTTTCCGACGTCGAAAAAGCCATCATATTTCTAGTAGAGGATCCTTTCTCTGAACGAGACTTTCGTCGTTATGGTTTTGAAATCCTGCAAAAGAGAGGCTTGACTCCCTGGGTATTTGATTTGAGCCGCCTACTGAATCCGCACAGCTACGCAAATAAGCCAAGAATCGTCGAATGCAGCTACAAAAATATTGTGGTTTTTGAAGACAAGAATTTAGCAAAAAAAGCCATGGCTGAACTTGCCAATAAAAATCTATTCTACAGTGCCGCCGGATTTAAATTGAGCAGTCTTTGGGTTTATCGAACACTCGAGAAACTCAAAGCACAGTATGCCGTCGGAAAAAACAGTCTTCATCCACAGTCCAAAGACCTTCGGCCACGATCATTTTTCAGCAAGGTCACCAGGGCTTTAGAAGTTCTATGGAAAAATCCTCGTCTATTTATTTTTTTGCTTTTCAGTCGTTTGCCTAAAACGTGGCTAGGAATAAAGCGCGGAGCAGCGATAGTCCTTTCCGGTGGTCGCGGAGCTTTGAGCCAAAAGCACCACGCCAGCACTTCCTATAGCCTCATAGTTCCCTGTCATGCTATGGACTACGACCTTTTTTTGGAAAGCCAGTCAAGCGACCCCTCGCATCCTGCAAAGCAAAGAATAGTTTTTTTAGATCAGTACCTACCCTTCCACCCTGATTGGGAGCACGGATCTGTCTTTGATCAGAAGAACTACTTCGCATCACTCGATAAGGTCTTTAGCCAAATTGAAGAATACTATGGCATCAAAGTAAGTATAGCGGCTCATCCTCGCGCTCAATACGAAGACAAAGGCGATTGCTTTCGTGGCAGAGAAGTTGTGTATGGCAATACCATTAATCTCGTGAAGGAAAGCTTGTTAGTCATAGCCCACTGCAGCACTGCGATAAATTTTGCGGTGTTTTTTATGCGACCCATTTGCTTTGTACGAACCGATGATTTTGAAAAAGATCCCGAAATGGAACGACATATGCGCCTTTTTGCCGAGATGCTCGGGCGAAAAGTGATAGTTGNNTGTACATCAAGCAGGCAGGATCACCTGAGAAAAACACCTGGGAGATTTTCTGCGACGTGGTGCTAAAAAAGCCTTTCTTGAAAACCTAGCTCTACGACAAAGGGAGATTAAATTGTCACAGATCAAAGGTTATAATCCATTGAATATTTGGGAGACATCTGGTGTCGAAATAGCTTTTGCCAAAAGGGGACAGTTTCAGATTCGCACATTGGAAGTCAAGCAGCGAACTGTGGATTTTGGGAATCTGAGCCAGGGGCAGCCAATGGGTGGTAAATCGCGTCTGTGATCACACGTCCGGTCGCTTGAAATTGTGCCCCGACGGCAGCAAAGCTCAATGTCCCTTACATGGATGGGAACTTGATACCTCTACTCTAGGCTATACGAACGTTGAAGTTAAAAAGAAACGTCTTCCCTACTCGGTCGAAGGAGCAGTGCTCCATTTTAACATGGATAGCCACTGTCTTGAGATGCCGTCCACGACTAGGCGCTCCAATGCCAAAACAGTACGAGTGCGCTGGATTTCACATGCTGCAGTCCTTGTGGATTTAGGTGACCTGACTATTCTAACTGACCCCTGGATTATCGGTCCTTGTTTTAGCACTGGCTGGTGGCTTTGCCCTCCGCCCAAAGAAGATGTCTCGGAACTTTTAAAGAAGGTTTCATTTGTTTATGTCTCGCACAATCATTCGGACCATTTGCAAGAAGAGACACTTTCCGTTCTTCCGAAGGATTTACCCATTATCTGTCCTGGGTTCAAGACTGAGTCAGTAATTCGCCCTTTGAAGAAGTTAGGATTTACCAACGTTCAGGCCTTCGACTTTAATGAAGTCTATGAAGTCGTGCGCGCGGGGTCGAATTCCGGAACCTATGTCTCTATATTGCCTGCCGGTGACTTCAGAGATGATAGCGGTCTCTATATTGAATCCGGTGATTTTAAGGCGCTGTTTGTCGTGGATACGAACGCTCTCAATAATTTGGTGCTACCGCAAAACGTTGATGTTCTTTTCGCTGCCTATGCGTCGGGAGGTTCGGGTTATCCAATCTGTTGTGAGAATAATTCCCTAAAAGAAAAACTCTCGATACTTAAACGCGCCCTTGCGTCCAATCGCCTTGGCGTAAAGATGT